>JAKUTG010000085.1:0-9052 GCA_022447905.1 Pseudomonadales bacterium
GAGATTGTAGAACTAGCTTGGGGCGGAACCTTGACAGATCAGTCAAAAACGGCGCCGGTGATTGCTTTAAAATCAGTCGGCTCATCCAGTCTTTTAATTTTACCAGACCAAGCCTGTACCGGCTCAAAGCCTTTTGAATTGCCTGAAACGTCAGAGTGCCAGGTATTTTGGGTGGAATGGGCTCATGGAGTCTTATTTCAGTTGACTATGCCGCTATTAACCGGAGAATAGGCAATCCGTTTCGCAATTGAGGCAACTCTTTTTGCAATCAGACATTGCCAATTTGAAAAAGGGATTGGAAGAATAATAGTCGAGCAGCCTGTCGCCATTTAGGCCAGGGACTCTAAGCTTCCATTGTAAAACAGTCTAAGCTTTTAAAATAATAAAAGGTGGTAACAATTATGAAAAAATTAATGAACGGATGGTTGGTTCTTTCTTTCGCTGTCCTGGTTGGCTGTGCTGCTGCCGTTCCACCAGGTGTTGGAGTGTGGGGCGTTACAATGGACACGCCACTGGGAGCCCTCCCCGCTACATTGACTCTGAATGAAGATGGTACCGGGACAATGTCTGCTGATGGCTTGGGTGACGCGCCGATTGAGGGAATTATGTTTGATGGTAACGCTATCACTTTCGATGCCGCTATCGATGCACAGGGCCAAAGTTTGGTGCTGGAATTTTCCGGAACAGTAGATGGTGATTCACTGGAAGGTGAATTTGGTAGTGACTTTGGAGCGTTTGGTGTTTCCGGTAGTCGCCAGTAATTTAGATTAGATAGTTACATATAAAAAAAGGACCTCGAATGAGGTCCTTTTTTTGCTGGAACAAAATGTGCTGTTACCTGTATTCGAAGTCACTCTCGAATCATAGGCATGCGAGTGAGGTTTTGCCGATAATTTGAGTGCTCACACTGGCCGGGTAAATCATGCGCTCCCCTTGCGTGTACTCTGACCGCTTTCCAGTATTAGATATCCCTAAATCAGATTGAAGTGCAGTTTTTCGTTGACCAGATCCAGATTCTGGCGAGCACTCGGGCTGTTGGGATGAATCTTGATTAAGTCCTCGAATGCTTTTTTTGCTTTGTTCAGCTCGTTGCGCTGAATATAAACCAGACCTAGTCCGGATAGTGCGCCGAAGTGGCGGGGCTCAAGCTCAAGAGTTTTTTCTATGTCGGCAATTGAATTATCCAAGTTGCCGATCAGGTATTGCAGAGTTGCACGTTTGTTCCAGGCTTCAGCATAGTCTGGGTAAGAAGTAATGACCTGATTAAAGATTAGCATCGCCTCGGAATAGCGCTGATAGCTCATGCGCTGTATACCCATTTGCATTATCTGCTCGACATCACTGTTCTCGTGTTGCAACCAGATTTCCCAAATTTGATTTTCGGCAGCACGAATAGTTGGTAGGTTTGCTGTAATCAGCAAACTTCCAAATAAAGAGTCGAGCCGACTGTCGGTCTGATCTGCGGCAGTAGTGCTCGGGGCAAGTAAAATACAAACAATAACAAATGAGGCGAGCCGCATATCGCTATCTCCGGGATTTAACCCTTTCAGTATAGCGGTGCTGCGTCGTTACTGACCAGTGTTTAATTAAGGGGAAATCTGTAGCCTGGACTAGAAAGAATCGCTGCTAGCTCTCAGCCAGTCGTCGCGATAGCTATTGGGGATAGAATCGCCGAGTAGTTGTCCCGCATTCAGCGGCGCATAGATCTGATCAAAATTCTTCGTACCTTCTTCAGATCGACTAAACAGATCTATTGGCGAGAGATCACTGGGGTTGTCGAACCCTATAGCTCCGCACAATTCCAGGAAAGAATGCACGGTCCCTCGATGGAAATTCGAACCCGCTCTGATTTTTCCGAAACGTCAATTGCGCGTGCACGCAATGGATTCTGTGTAGCAACGCCCGTAGGGCAATTGTTAGTGTTGCAAGTCTTAGCTTGCACGCAACCCAAAGCCATCATCATGGAACGAGCGGCGTTCACCGCATCAGCGCCGAGAATAATCTTTTCTAGCATATCGAAACCGGTCGCTGTTTTTCCGGCACTGATCAGTCCAATATGTTGTCGCAAACCGGCGCCGATCAGTATCTGGTTAATATAGTAAGTGGATTCAAGGCAAGGCGTACCAAGCCGGTTAGAAAATTCCACAGGAGCAGCCCCGGTGCCTCCCTCCGCTCCGTCAATAGTGATAAAGTCGGGCAGGATATTGGTTTCTAGTATTGCCTTGATGATGGCTAAAAATTCGGGTTTTTTGCCCAGACATAGCTTGAACCCAACGGGCTTACCGCCGCATAACTTTCTCAGGCGAGCCACAAAATCCAGTAAGCCCCCAGGTGTATCAAATTCCGGATGGGTTGGAGGAGAAAGTACGGCTTTGCCAGCTTCAACCAAACGAATGTCGGCGATTTCTTGTGTGACTTTGACTCCCGGTAGCACTCCACCATGAGACGGCTTGGCGCCCTGGGAGATCTTAATCTCAATCATCTTGACGTTGTCCAGGTTGGCCCGCTCCGCGAAGGCGTCATCGTTGAAAGAGCCATCTTTATTACGACAACCGAAATAACCGGTACCGATTTGCCAAATAATATCTCCCCCGTTTGCTAGGTGGTACTCGCTTAACCCGCCTTCACCTGTGTTTTGCGCAAACCCTCCTTTTGCGGCACCCTTATTAAGGGCGGCAATCGCTGCCGAACTGAGAGCTCCAAAACTCATTGCGGAAATATTCAGGCGTGAAGCGCTATAGGGATTACTGCAGTGCGGCCCCCCGAACGTTACGCGCTTATGTTCTTCCTTTACTTGCACGACATTTATGGAATGTGCGAGGCTACGATAACCTTCTTCGAGGATGTTTTGCTCAGTACCGAAAGGTAATGTATCGTCGGCGTCCTTGGCTCGTCGATAAATCAGATTACGGCGCTCCCGGCTGAATGGTTTTTCTTCGACATTATTAGCAATGAAATATTGCTGGATTTCTGGTCTGATGTACTCAAGAATATAACGAATGTTAGCTAATACCGGGTAATTACGACGAAGATTGCTATTTGAAAATAGTATTTCGTAACCCCCTAGTAATGTCCAGCTAAGCAGCACTAAGAAAACAGCAAGGGGCAGGGGAGAAGCGGTAAGACCGGAAAAAGAGAAACCTGGCCCTATGCTAGATAGCAGCCATAGCAGGCTGAGTGGCATCAAAATCAGGGCAATAACCCAATACAATCGAACAATGTGGGGCATTGGCTAACCTTGGCCCGTTGAATTAAAGAGCATGCCGAACAATTAGAAGCTCATTATGAAAGTTATGGCAGTCTCGGTATCTGTCTCTTCCCGTCCGTGAGGTACTACAGTTTGATGTTTAATATTTAGAGAAAAACGCAAGGATAAATTTTCCAAGATTTGTGTCTCGATACTGCTTTCCGAACGATAAATGTTCGAGTCCGTTCCGTATTCGGTACTGAGCTCCTGACTAAAAACAGCTGTTTCAGATACATTCCAGTCGTAATCACCGGCAAAGCGTAATATAGGTTCATCGAAATCAGAATTGTCAAGTCGGGACCAACGAATACCTAGACCGGCATTTAACGTTAGACCCATGTTGGGGAGATTTTGCAAAAACAAGGCTCCGTAGTTTACGGTCAAATCAGATTGGCTACTGTAACCGCTAAATCGATCATCTTCATGAGAGAAACGGGTCTGGAAGAAACTGGTTTCTGAAACCTCGTAGTTGGCGCTGGCTACGGTGTACCAACGCTGCCCCTTTACTTCACTTTCGCTGGAAGAATAGAGAGCATCTAGGGAAAAATTATAGGCCCATTTCCCGCGATCTATATTGATGGCCCCGGCAAAATTCAATGACTGTCCTTCTGTGTTACCTGATATAAACAGGCCTCCCATTTCAATTTCTCGGGTAATTCCGTTTTCCTCCTGAGCCATTGCCGATATGCTAGGTATGGCTAATAAAGCAGAAAGCAATAAGCTGCTTAGTGATCTCATTTCCTTGTTTCCTACGTTGTTACATGTCGTAATAAAGTGTTTCGGCACTTGTTAAAGATGACTTAGCTAAAGAAATACTGAACAATCACAGTACTACTGAGTTTTTCTCCATCATAATGGGTGTTTTAAGGGTAAGTTGGGTATGCAAGTTGGTTTCTGGAGTTAGAGAATTATTTGGGGTATAAGGCAGCAAAAGTCGCCCTTTTTGTTGATATGGCAGTTGACCGCTATGGAGCACTGATTTTCGCGTTCAGATGAAAACCCTTTACTTGCTTCGCCACGCTAAGTCCAGTCGGGATGATCCGGAACTTAAAGACTTCGAACGGCCCCTTGCTCATCGGGGGACCAACGACGTACCGGTGCTGGCTGCGCGTTTTCTGGACCGCGGTAATAAAGTCGACTGTATTGTCTCGAGTCCTGCCAATCGCGCGAAAACCACAGCCAGAATATTTGCCGAGAGCATCGGTTACGATCTTGAAACAATTATCGGTAACCCAGAGTTATATTTCGCAAGCATGTCTATGTTTTTAAAAACAGCCAGCCAAGTGGATGAATCTTGTGGGTCAGCAATGCTCGTTGGTCACAATCCCGCGATTACGGACTTTGCCAATGGAATGGCCAATTGCGGTATCGACAATATCCCAACCTGTGGTTTGGTGGAGTTAAGTTTGCCGATCGATTACTGGGCCGATATCGATATTGGCGTGGCCACACTAAAAGACTTTGATTATCCAAAGAAGATACTATGAATCATATAAAAGGAGTTGATGGAGTCTGCTTTATTATGGGAGTTTTCCTGTTGTTAACGGTATGCTCCGAGCCTGGAATGGATCTGGCTAACGACCAGAATTTCGAAGTTACCAGCCGATGGTATAGCGAAGAGCAGCTAAGGTCCGGCGCCGTTGTGTTTGCGGGAAACTGTGCGGTCTGTCATGGTAGCAATGCTGAAGGAACAGTCGGTGATTGGCGCCAGCGCTTAGTTGACGGTTCGTTTCCGCCGCCTCCACTGGACGGTAGCGCCCACGCTTGGCATCATCCAAACTCAGTACTTTTACAGGTTATCAATAAAGGCGGTGAGGCGTTTGGTGGTAAGATGCCAGCTTTTGCAGAAGAACTGGAAGAGTCGGAGAAACTAGCTGTAATCGCTTATTTTCAGAATTTCTGGAGTGATGAAATTTATGCTCAATGGATACAGATGGGCGGGCCTAATTAGGGTTGCGCCTTTTCTTCTGGCTACACTCGTCAGTATTCCGGGGTTTACCCAGCTACAACCGTTGCAGGAATGGGAGTCGCCCCTATATGCAAATAATCCCCTGGTAGGAAGGATCTGGCATGATACCAGTAAGCAGTTTGTTGAAATTCAACATCTTGTCAACGTCATAGAAAGTGCCAGCTATCTTTTATTAGGAGAAAAACACGATAACCCGGATCATCATTTGTTGCAGTTAATGGTACTGAAACATGTGATTGAACAGATGCGTGTTGTTAACGTGGCCTTCGAGATGATGGATAGCGATGACCAGGCTGCACTCGACCAGATTTCTCAGCACAACCTGACTACACTAGAGGGTCTTAAAGCTTATCTGGGGTGGGATGAGGAAGGATGGAACTGGGAATTTTATGGCCCTCTCATACTAACCCTTGCCCAGGCCAAAATCCCCCTTGCAGCTGCGAATATAACCGATGCAACCATGAGTCAGGTTTACGGCGAAGAAACATCATCGGAGAGAGCCGCTATCCTCGACGAGATCGGCCTACAGCAATTATATGTGGACATAGATGAAAGCCACTGCGGGTTATTGCCGGAATCACAATTCCCGGCGATGGTAAGAGTGCAACAAGCCCGTGATTACAATATGGCCAATAATATGGCAATCCCAGAACTGGAAAAACTGTCAGTACTTGTTGCCGGTAATTACCATGTGCGCAGAGATCTAGGTGTGCCGAATTACCTGCTAGCGAGGGAATCACATCTGCAGCGCGAAGATATAGTGGTGCTATCTTTCATGGAAGTGGAACAAGGAGAAGACGATCCAGCGACCTATCTTCAGGAGTCCAAGACCCAGCCAGCGTTTGACTATGTCTGGTTCACGCCGGCAATTTCCAACGAAGATTATTGTGCTTCATTGAAGTAAATAATCTAGAAACCCGTCTGTATGTGCTTGAATAAAGACTCGAATCCGGAGACACTTGCAACACTTTGAGTTCCGTACCCTGATGAAAACCCTACTAGTCACAAAGCTGTTTATGATGTTGCTGGGAGTTCTGTTTGCCTGCTCTGTAGTGGGCCAGGTCTATCCGCGGATCCAGGGTAATCAATATCCAATCTACGATCTCGACTACGATGAAGCTGGTGAATTCAATTTCGTGCGGATTCAATTCGATACTTATTACGGGAGAGGATTTGGTTACGGCCCCTGGTCGATAGACTTCCCAGATGCTGATATGAATTTCCTGCGGGGTGTTTCTCGCCTGACCAATATCCGCGTGATGAGCGATCCCATTGTTCTCCGTCTAGATGATGATGCAATTTTCGACTATCCCTTTCTCTATATGCTCGAAGTAGGACAAGGTGGTGGTCTCATACTCAACCAAAGTGAAATCGAGAATTTGCGAGAGTATCTGTTGAGGGGAGGGTTCCTGCTAATCGACGATTTCTGGGGGCAACAACAATATAATAATTTTTTTGCTGCATTCAACCAGGTATTTCCGGATCGAGAAATTATCGAGCTGAACCCAGATCATGAGATTTTCCACGTCTACTACGACATCGATGGCCCTCAGTTAATACCGGCGCTTTATCGCAGCGACGAGTACGGGGAACAGGGCATCGACTACGCCAGCAATCATGCTATCCTCGATGATACAGACCGAGTGATGGTATTGATTAATTGGAATTCCGATATGGGGGATGGATGGGAGCATACCTACCATCCTGCTTATCCAACCCGCTATGCAAACTCTGCCTACCGTCTGGGCATTAATTACCTAATGTATTCCATGACGCACTAAACAAAGAGGGCTCCCATGAAAAAACACTTCCTTTTACTGATATTCGCGGTGATGTTCGTCGCTAAAAGTTTTGCTGCTCCGTACGATCATGTTCACTTGACAGCGCCTGACGCCCTAGAAGCAGTGAACTGGTATGTTAAGCATTTTGGTGGAGAAGCTGGTCGCTTTGATCGAGCTGGTGATGGAACCGTCTATCCCATAGATAGGGTGTTTTACGATGATATCGCCTTGATCTTCTTTGAAAGAGAACCCACCGGTGGCTCTGTCGGCACTGGAGTCGATCACATTGGATTCTCTCTGAGAAATGTGGAAGAAGTAGTATCCAATATAATACAAGATGGTGGCACGCAGCTCGGCGATTTTATCGAATTCAGCGGTATGAAAATCGCTTTTGTCGAAGACCCGTGGGGCACTAAGATCGAACTCATCAATGATGCTGATTTACGTGGTATGCACCACTTACATCTTGCTTCAGCAGATCCCGAAAGGACATTGGCTTGGTACGCGGAGAATTTTGGTGGCGAAAGTGATTCCTTTGCCGGAGTTCTGCCTGGTTTGAACTACGGTAATATTTGGTTATTGGTTGCTCGAGCTGATGCTGCTCCGGCGTCCACTCAAGGGCGCAGCCTAGATCATCTGGGTTGGAAGTACGAAGACCTGACAGCCGCAGCTGAAACGCTAAAGGCTAGCGGTGTTGAATTTACCGTGGAGCCAAGACCGTTCCGAGGTATTCGTATTTCATTTGTGGAGGGGCCAGACAGGGTTCGCATCGAGCTGGTGGAACCGGCTGAGATGTGATGATGGCAGATTCGCTGATCCGGCCCTAAATTAACGTAGCGATGGGTCTATTTTTTCCGCGCGATAAATTTCTAGTCTGCAATGGCCACTGTTTCGGTGGGTTGTCGGTTTGCTAGATAACCGTGAATGAGTCCAGCATCTTGATCAACACAACTACCGCTATTAACTAATATATATTCTGCACTCATTCTTTGTATTTGCTCAGCTTTAGAGATCAGGTCCTTAAATGCTCTGATTTCCATCGGGGGCAAACCGAGGTCACGATAGAAGTCGATTAGCAGACGCAATTCTTTCTGACTTAAATTATCGGCAAAGATTTGCGCGATCCCGGGGTGAAAGTTCTCCCAAGCATAGACTTCGGCATAACAGGATGCAATTTTGTTCTTGATTTGCTCGGGCAGGGCAACTTTGAGTGACATACTGAGGATGCTGACATAAGTTCTTATGATGTCGCGCGTCTGTCGCTGGGCTGTTAATTCGAACTGCTTCCCTAGATTGGTCACTTGGAGTAGTCGATTCGCATCACGAATCGCATCAGAGTGGACATGACTCGTTACCAGTAACATACAGGTGATAAGACTGTAGCCGGTGAATCCAATCTTCATTTGCTTTTTGTTATGTAAAGTAACTGATGTGAAGCATTGTGCTGTAGTCGAAGTTAGCACATCTATCGTAAATTTTCCGAAACCTTGGAAAAGTTTCAACTATTTGGTCATAAAGGGGCCTCTTCAGCAAACTAGTCATAACTGTGTTAGACCAATTGGCTGGTTAAAAGTACAATGACAACATGCTGACATAGTGAAATGTAAAGGTATTGCAGAGAATGCATTCTCCCAAACGTATATTATTTCTGGATCTGGTGCTTTCGATATTTCGTCTTAATGGCCTGTTGATTGCAGAGGGGGATGCTTTGACGGAAAAGCTGGGCCTCACCCATGCCCGTTGGAAGGTGATCGGTGCTATCGCTTTGTCCAATGCCGGTCTAACAGTTCCTGGTGTGGCCAGGGTATTGGTCCTATCTCGCCAGGCTGTGCAACGTATCACTGATGTCATGGTAGAAGATGGCTTACTTGTCTATCAACGGAATCCTAAGCATAAGCGCTCAGTGCTGATTACACTTACCGAAGAAGGAAACCATGTTTATAACATGTTGCGGGAACAGCAGGATCCGGGGGTTATGGAAAACACCCAAGAGATCCCTATTGAAGAATTAGACCAAGCTCTCCGATTAATTCGCCGGCTTATAAAGAAGTTCGA
>JAKUTG010000086.1:0-8973 GCA_022447905.1 Pseudomonadales bacterium
GTTGCCCGCTGGAATGTTGTTATCACTCACGGCGTCAGTCACCCAGACGTTGCCGTCGGAGTCAACGTCAATTCCATGCGGCCAGATAAACATTCCGCTGCCGAAGGACTCGACCACGTTGCCGTCGGGATCGAACTTCAAGACGGGATCTAGGTCTGAATCAACGCACTCCGAACCGAAACGATCAGGCCCGGCATCGCAACGGATAACGGCCCAGATATGGCGGCCGTCGGGGTCGACCTTCGCTTTGCCGACTGCTCCCATCACCCTTCCTCCCGGCAGCTTTGCCCACCCTTCGACGATCGCATACGGATTCGTGGAGTTCTGCGCAACGGATTGCTGCGGCACAAACAAAGAAGCGAGTGCGAGTAGAGCGGCTACGGATACGATTTGATTGCGAAAAGACATGGAGCACCTCGATGCGTTTTGAGTGAACTTTCGAGTGTTAAGTAGAACAAAAGCTATGTCAATTGGCAAAAAATTCTACCTGCTAGCACTGAAAGCCTTCGATACCGCGATGACTTAAATTAAATTTGAAGTTTAACCACATAAGAGGGGACACTCATAACTTAAAAACTGTAGAGCCTCTGATTATATATACAGAGGGGGTGGCATGGGCTTCTGCCTATGGGGTCTTTAAAGACCTCCGGAGTTCACTGGTGACCAAACATATGCGCGCATTTAAATTTCGAGCTAATAAGAGGTTTGAGCCGGGCTTTTTTTGGTCCAGTAAATATCTGAATTTAAACAAGGCCAGGTAGATGCCCAGTACTGTCGCCAAATTCTTCCAGTGGCACGTCAAGCCCATCGGCAATCGATAACAACATATTTGTCATGGGCGATCCATCGGGAACACGTAAGTGCTTGCCACCTTTCAGTTTGCCGCTACCTCCACCAACTAGCACTGTTGGTAAATTATCATGTAGGTGTGCGTTAGAATCGCTCAAACTAGATCCGAAAAGTACGAGCGAATTATCCAATAGTGAGCCAGTATCATCTTGAGAATCTCGCAATTTTCCTAACAGATAAGAAAACATTTCCACATGATACTGGTCGATCTGCTGTAACCTGGCCATGCGCACCGGATCATTTTGATGGTGTGAAAGACCGTGATGGGCATCAGGCACACTGATTGAAGGATAGGCGCGATTTCCTCCCTCGCGGCTATACATAAATGTCACAACGCGGGTTAAATCTGCCTGGAATGCGATGGCAATCAGATCACTCATAATTTTTACGTGATCTTCGAAAGAAGGAGGAATCCCTTCCGGTCGATCGAGAGTCGGTAATTCTGCTCCCTCTCTTTGTTCGACATTTTGTATACGACGTTCGACTTCCCGTACTGAATCCAAATAGTCAGATAGCTTACTTCTATCTGAAGCTCCAAGTTTTGGCGCAAGACGCTGAGTGTCTTGCAGCACGAAATCCAACAAGCTTCGGTTCTGCCGTAATTGAATAGCGCGTGCTTCCGGATCAGTAGTATCACCATCACCGAATAGACGTTCGAATACTCTTCGGGGATTAGTTTCATAAGGAAGCGGAGTAGTCGGAGAACTCCATGAAATAGTATTACTATATGCACAGCTATAACCGGAATCACAGCCGCCAACCATTCTTACATCCTGCAAACCAATCTCTAACGACGGAAGCGGTGTGGTCTGGCCAATTTGTTGTGCTAACAACTGGTCTATGGATTGACCTTTACTAATATCGGCACCCTGGGTTTTCTTGGGATGTGCTCCGGTTAACCAGCTTGCCCCGGCTCTCGCGTGATCACCAGGTCCGTCACCCAATGCTTCACCATTTCTATGGGCAAGACCACTAACAACAACAGTTTGATCTCGAAATGTTTCAATGGGTTTCAATGTTTTTGAAAACGCAAAATTGGAACCCGTCTCGGCCGGCGTCCAATCATTCATAATGATGCCATTGGCCGTGTAAACAAACGCTGCTCGAGTGACCGGTTTCTCAGCAGCTGCAAAGGCCGGCGTCATTGCATCTAGATAAGGCAAAGCAATAGTCGCGCCCACACCTTGCAGAAAAGTACGTCGGGGCAGATGTTTTTTAGTTACCATCTCAAGCCTCCGGTATGGATCTGTTGCGAAAGGGTACACTACCCACAATGCCGTCTACAAGGGCGGAAAATCGGTAGTCGGATGCTTCGACTCGCCGACGAATCTCCCTAAGGGCCGGCCGGTCAGAGGGCTCAAGGCCTCGACCTATGGCGTAGGTAAGAAGCTTCTCAGCAAAAGTTTCCACAAATTCATCTTTTCTTGTCATTAAGACATTACGCAGCCCATCAAGACCGTCAACAATTGTGCCATCCGGGAGCGCTCCGGAATCATCAACTTCCACACCATCTTCTGTTGTTCGTTGCCGTCCCACAGCATCAAATGATTCCAGCGCAAAACCAAGGGGATCTAATCGGTTGTGGCAAACAGCACAGGCTGGATTTGCTCGATGTTGTTCCAATGCCTCTCTTAAACTTCCTGCTGATATTTCCGCCGAATCATCCAACGCTGGAACATCAGGTGGAGGGGGAGGAGGCGGTGATCCCAAGAGATTTTCTAAAATCCACTTACCACGCAGCACTGGTGAAGTTCGAGTAGGATAAGAAGTGACCATTAAAACACTGCCCTGCCCAAGCACGCCGCGTCTGCCTGTATCTGTAAGCGGCACGCGCCGAAAATAACCACCCTCGATGCCATCGATGCCGTAGTAATTAGCTAGCCGTTCATTAACAAATGTGTAGTCCGCATTAATCAGATCGAGAACGCTGCGATCTTCTCTAATCATATTTTCAAGAAACAGTTCTGTTTCTTGTTGAAATGCATAACGTAATGAATCATCGAAATAATCGTAGCGGTCCGGATCAGGAGTCCAGTCCTGGACATTACGCAAATGCAGCCACTGACCCCCAAAGTTATCTACTAAGGCCTTAGTTTTTGGATCGGCCAGCATGCGCGCTAGTTGAGCAGAGAGAACTTCAGGGTCTTTTAAAACACCCTGTTCTGCCAGCGACAACAATTCTTCGTCCGGAATACTGCTCCAGAGAAAAAAAGAAAGACGAGATGCTAAATCGATATCGGAAAGCTCGTAGATGTCACCTGAGTTTCCACCTTCGGGCACAGCTGGCACTCGATAGAGAAAGCGTGGCGATACCAGCAATCCACTCAATGCCATTTCTATGCCGTATTCGAAACTGCCACCGTCTGCCCTTCCTTCTGAAAACAGAGCAATCAAAGGGTCAATATCATTCTCTGTCACCGGGCCGCGATAACCTCGACGTGCTAGATTGGCAAGAATTCTGCGGGCACAAGCTATTTCTTCATCGGTTTGTTCTGGCCGACAAATGAAAATTCTTTGCTGACTCTCCTGCATACCTACTCGAGTTGTTGCGTAAGGGCCGCCAACTAATACGTAGTCAACAGAGTAATTGGAAGCGCTATTAAGATTTCCTTCTGAACTGGTTTCGGGAAGTAGATACTCCGTTAAGAAACCTGCTGCAATTTCGTGTTCGCCAGCCTCGAGTGTCAGTGGAATTTCATATAACCGAGTACCCTGTTCCGCCTCTAAGTTACTGAAAGCCGCATCAATTAATTGCATACGTTCACCGTCAACTCGACCGTCGAGTTGCGGTGCTGGCATATGAGGCATACGGCGCCCTCTGACTCTAACTGTTATTGTGTAATCTGCATGGAAAGGAAAAACATGGTTAAACAAAATACCCCCACGTTCATTTAACGGCAGACCATTGATGGCCTCATTCCGGGTGCCATCTTGTGGTGTGTACCGTTCAACTATGGGTCTAGGAGTTAGAGTTCCTACCGCAAGACGACTCGCTCGTCGAGCTGCTGACACATACTTCTCAATGTGCAAAGGTGAAACCGTTAACACATCTCCTATGTTGTCAAAGCCATAACCGGAATCATCAGCTGGTAAGTCTTCGGCGTGATCGAGATCTATTCCTAACAAATCTCTTATGGCATTACTGAACTCGGCACGATTGAGTCGATGAATTGCTGGTGAACCAGGATTTGGATTGCTAACAGCCTGTTCATCCAGCTGTGTTTCTAACCAGGAGACAAGTTCGAATCTGACTGAATCCGGTGGCTTCGGCATTCCTGCCGGCGGCATCTCTCCAGTAGTCAAGCGCCGTAAGACTTTTTCGAGCACGTCTGAATGTTCAGCTAGTTCCGCAGCAGTTATGCCTTCCAAACTCATATCCGCTGTAAGCAGTGCATCGTTATGACATACAACACAGTACTGATTAAGCGTGTTATCCAGGAGCCGGGTGGTGGAAATTTCTGAAGATTGTTGAGCCAAAACAGTGGCAGGAGAACTAACTAATGCCAGTCCTGCAATCAGTGACAGCCTGGGAAACATTTGCCTCATGGAATGTGATCATATAGCATCGGGCCGCCATGGGACAACTCCTTCGCCTCTCTCTATTCTTCGCCTTCTCAATAGCTTCGTTTGTTACCACGGCGCAGTCTGATAGTGAAAACAATTTAGCTTATAGGCTCATCGAAGCAGTTCAACGGGTCAGTTACAGCGAAGTCACACAACTCATTGAATCCGGTACCGATGTGAATGTATCTCGTGCGGACGGATCAACGGCGTTAAGTTGGGCGGCACAAAGACCTGATGTCCAAATTATCGCAGCACTTTTGGAAGCTGGCGCCGATCCAAACAGCGAAGATGAGAATGGCGAGACACCACTGCTGTTAGCCAGTGCCCGTGGCAATGAACAAATTGTGGAAGCGTTAATCAATGCAGGTGCATACATCGAAGTACATAGATGGAGCGGCGACACACCACTTCATGCTGCCATCTATGGTGGCAATCTAAATATTGTTCAGTTACTCATTAAACATGGTGCAGATGTCAATGCGACTGATTCACGCATGGGACAGTCGCCACTGATGCGCGCAGTTGCCAGTGGCAATGAAGAAATGGCACAGGTTCTCATTGCAAATGGAGCGAGCCTAAACGCCGAATCGAGAAACGGTTTTCGGGCGATACATTTTGCTGCCCTGTACGGTCAAAGAGATATCGTCGAAATGCTTGTCGATGCAAATGCTGAAACTCAAATTCCTGCCGGTGAACTGGGTAGCCCATTTCTTATTGCATTGAGCGAAGGCTATGAAGAAGTTGCTCGGCTTCTTCTTACGGACGACATCTACGTCAACATGCGAAATTCAGATGGTTCAACACCACTCCATGAAGCTGCGGGAGCTGGCATGGTGCAACTGACTCGGGATTTAGTTGAGCGAGGTGCAGATCTTAATGCGCGTCTTGGTGAGATACGGGGAAATGTTTATGAGCCTGGCCGAGGTGGCGGGACAACTCCTTTCCTAGCAGCAGCGAGGGGTGGGCACCTAGTTACGATGCAGCTTTTACTATCAGCAGGAGCAAATCCCTACGACCAATCCACCGATGGGACTGGCTCCGTGCTATTTGCAACACGCAGTTTGAATATTGAAGCAGTACGCCTGCTGGTAGAACTGGGTGCCGATGTAAATGGAGCATCACCGAATCGCCCTACCGCTTTGCATACGGCAATACGATTCGGTGAAGATGAAATCGTGGAATATCTAGCAGACAATGGTGCTGATTTTGACGTACGCGACCATAATAGCCGCACGCCTCTCCAGGAAGCAGAATTTGAAGCGCCGAGGAGCACTATCGAATTGATGCAGCGTTTATCAGCAGAGCGCAATAACTAATTAGAAAGGGTGTCGATTGGGGGGTAATAGATGATGTTGAATGGCTTGGTGACTTTGTTCTAATGTAACACTCAATGTAACATTCTATATAAATTAACTTTAATATATTTATATATATCAATAAGATATTATATCAACTCGAATCTCTCCGGGCGTGCCATCTTCAAACACTAACTTCTTGAAAGGTCAATGGAATTTCGTAGTCTTTGGAGGAAGTGGTGTACAAACAGTTAACCAATTTCGGGAGTCCAGCTTATACCTTCAGGAAAGGCAGAGTCTTTTACTACTCCCGCAGAGTCCCATCTGATCTTGGTGATCCTGGAATGCCATGTCATATTTATGTCAATTGATTTCTAGATTAAGTTTGTAAAATTATTATACTTAACCAACACATACTTCATCGAGGGTTATGTTATGTCTAGAGATGGCCAAAAGATTGGTCGAAGAAAATTTCTTAAGGGTGCGGCGGTTGGTGCGGCAGCGGTTTCAAGTACCGCTATCAGTAATGCACAAGATGCGGAAAGCGGTGATCATCAGCATGTACCCTCGGATATAGCTTTGAGAGTTAAGGCCCTTGAAACGGTTTTAACTGAAAAAAATCTGGTAGACCCTTCTGCCTTAGACGAGGTGGTGGACCAGTATGAAAATCGGATTGGGCCGCAAAATGGAGCGAAGGTAGTGGCTAAAGCATGGGTCGACTCCGATTATAAGGCAAGGTTAATGAAAGATGGCACTGCCGCTATAGGGGAATTGGACCTGCTTGGAAGCCAAGGCGAGCACATGGTTGTTGTTGAGAATACATCGGAAGTACACAATTTAGTCGTATGCACCTTATGTTCTTGCTACCCGTGGCCAACGCTCGGGTTACCTCCGACTTGGTATAAGTCGTCAGCATACAGGGCCCGGGCGGTTATAGAACCCAGAGCAGTATTACTGGAGTTCGGATTGGAGGTTTCTGATGAAACCGAGATCCGTGTTTGGGACAGTACTGCGGAGATGAGGTATCTGGTGTTGCCAAGAAGGCCTGAAGGGGCTGAGGACATGAATGAAGAAGAATTGGCGGGTATAGTAACCAGGGATTCGATGATTGGTGTAGCGGTTTTATAAAAGAGGGTCCAGAAATGAATAGTATCCACGATATGGGCGGTATGCACGGGTTTGGACCAATTCTGGTAGAGGACAATGAGCCCGTGTTCCACGAAGAGTGGGAAGGTCGAGTATATGCCTTGGCACTTACTTGGTATCCATGGGCAAGATATAAAGAATGGGGTAGCTTTAGGCATACTCTTGAGAAAATCCCCCCAAAGGATTATTTGAGTATGTCTTATTATGAGCGCTGGTTTTTCGTTAACGAACAAAAAGCCCTGCAAACTGGCATAGTCACTGAAAACGAATTAAATAATGGGCAGGCTGACCCACAGTACTTGATGCCTCAACTCGAGCCTCAGTCCGATTCTTGGTTAGGTTCTGGGCGTTTAGATCAAGAAATAGATGCTAGATTTGAATCTGGCGAGGTTGTTAGAGCGAGGGAATTAAATGGCCGAGAACATAATCGTTTGCCACGATATGTGAGAGCCAAAAAAGGAACTATTATAAGGAATAATGGTGTCTACGCTTTGCAAGACACTAACGAAAAAGATGAACAACCTTATGACGATCCTCAACATGTATATACGGTTAGGTTTTCATCAAGGGAACTTTGGGGCAATGCCAGCCATGAAAATGATTTTATTTATCTAGATTTATGGGAGAGCTACCTTGAGCCCGCCTGATAATTCGGAAAACCACAAGGTCTTGGGCGAACTTGCTGAGTTAAGTGATACTGAATTAGTCTTTTCTGAACCTTGGGAGGCGCAGGCCTTTGCAATGGCAGTTACGCTTTCCAGTAATGGATACTTTACCTGGAAAGAATGGGCTGCCACCCTTGCTGAAGTTATAGCAGAATCAAAAGCTAGCGGAGGGCCGATTGACGGCAGTGACTATTACCAAAACTGGGTTGCTGCGTTAGAGCGATTAATTATTGATAAGGATATTACAGATTTTGTAAACCTGGAAAGCATAAAGGTTGCCTGGGAAGACGCCTATAAGGCAACTCCCCATGGGAAAGCAGTTCATCTACAAGAACGTATACAAGGAACCTAACTTGAAAGCTGTTCATAATGTGATTTTCCTATGTGTAGTAGTTTTTTTAAGCTGGGCAGTTGCTCAGTCGCCTCACACACAAGAGACAGAAAAAAAATGGAAAATCGTGAATTTCTGGTCTGAATGGTGTGCGCCTTGCCGACGGGAAATCCCCATTCTAAATGCATTGAATGAGACTATTGCATTTACCGATGTGATCTTAGTCGGAATCAACTTCGATGAAGACCCCAGACAGGAAACTCTCGCCATTGCCGAAACCATGGGGATTAATTTCCCAACCTTATCAGCGGAAGCCATATCTGAATTGCAGTTAGGAGCTCCAGATGTTCTGCCAACCACTTATATTTTGTCGCCCGATAATGCAGTCGTCGCGAAAATGATTGGCGAACAGACAGAAGAGAGTTTACTAGCTCAACTAACGGCCCTTGATTTGCTCGTAGAGACAGATTAACAATTAGGAAGATGCGTAATATGAAAAATTTAGTAGGCGCAGTGTTGTTACAGCCTCTATTTACATTTTATTTTGCTGTCTGCATCTGTTTTGTATGCATGAGTTCAAAACTGCAAGCTAGTGATGCCAAATTAGAGCTAATAGCATCACCTGCTCCCCTCAATAGCAGTTTGTCGCGAGTCGTAACAGATAGTACCGGGCGTGTCTATCTATCATGGGTCACGCAAGAAGAAGCGATGGCTATTTTATTTTATTCAACACTTGCAAACGGAGCCTGGTCTGCTCCTGAAATAATCAGTCGAGGAACTGATTGGTTTAATAACTGGGCCGATTTTCCATCCTTAACGGTAAACAAAGATAGCATGACAGCCCACTGGTTACGCATGAGCGCTGCAGGCACATATGACTACGATATCCAAGCAGCCTTCTACAATCTTGATACCAACGATTGGAGCGAAGGTATCACCATTCATAAAGATGGCATCAGCGCTGAACATGGTTTTGTTTCGATGCTACCTATGAGCGAAGGTCAAACTTTTATTTCCTGGTTCGATGGGCGTGAAACAATTCGAGGTGGCAACGAAGAGACCGGCTCAATGACCTTGCGGGCTGGCATATTTAATAAAGCGGGTGAAACTGTTAGTGAATGGG
>JAKUTG010000087.1:0-8743 GCA_022447905.1 Pseudomonadales bacterium
ATCGTGACGATAAGTACTGAATTTCAATCGGCCAGGAGAGCTGAATGCCTGCTCGGAACGCTCATCAAGCAACGTCCATCTCACATCACGATCTCCCCAATCCTCTGGTACTGTTATGCTCAGAACACAATAATGTCTGCGGCCACCATCGGGCTGTGGCATGAAGTGCGTTGGTTGCAAACCGTTGAACTCTTCTGGTTCGACGAAATTGTTCGGGCCAATAGGAATATCAAATGTTTCTTGGGTATTTGTATTGAAGTAGCCAAAGCAAAGTTGGAAAGTTCCATCAGGGTTCGGAAACCATCCTTCGAAAATGGGTACCACTGGACCACCAGTTGGCCGAACTAACTGGAGATCATTCTGATGCCCCCCCGGTGGCGCAACCCGGTTCCAGCCAGGTATTCGCGCTTGGGCTTCTGCCTGATTCGAATTCAAACTTGCTAAGACAAATCCGAATAATGCGATATAGAAAATATTTTTCATGGCCTGAATCCCGTTAAGGAATTTGGTAGGCACGACCAGAGTCGAACTGGTGACCTCTACCATGTCAAGGTAGCGCTCTAACCAACTGAGCTACGCGCCTACTACTAGGGTTATCTCGATGAGGCCCTCGGACTCGATCTCGACAAAGAAGACTTTCGATTATACGGAACTAGGCTTCTCAGTGTCGATTGTTTCTAATCATATCGTGCGTTTAAGTTACTGCTTTAAAAGCTGATTTTTTAGTTCTGCAATAGTATCCCGGGTAGCTGCTGCCTCCTCGAAAGCCAGGTTCCTGGCATGCTCGTACATTTGTTCTTCCAGTTTGTCTATTTCCTTACGCACCATGGTAGGGTCAGTGAAATCCAACCGGTCATAGGCCCCCGTTTTCTCGATGGCGTTACGGTCACGCCGGCGTATGCGGTTGCTGGGCGATACATAGGCTCCTTCCATAACATCGAGGACTTTTTTCTGCACTCCAACAGGCGTGATGTTATGTATCTCATTGAATTGCAGTTGCATGTTGCGGCGTCGATCTGATTCGTCAATCGCCCTTTGCATAGATCCGGTTATCTGATCACCGTAGAGAATTGCCTTGCCATTAATGTTACGAGCTGCTCGACCAATTGTTTGAATTAGCGACCGCTCCGAGCGGAGAAACCCTTCCTTATCGGCATCAAATATTGCCACCAGAGACACTTCTGGGATATCCAATCCTTCTCTTAATAGATTTATGCCGACTAGCACATCGAAATTCCCCAACCTAAGATCTCTAAGTATTTCTGAGCGCTCCACTGTCTCTATATCAGAATGCAGATAGCGAACGCGAACATCGTGTTCCGCCAGATAATCTGTCAAGTCCTCAGCCATGCGTTTGGTCAGAACCGTAACCAACACTCGTTCCTGCTCTCCTGCTACTCGTCGTATTTCCGACAACAAATCATCCACTTGTGATGCCGCAGGGCGCACTTCCAGTTCAGGGTCCACTAAACCGGTTGGTCGTGCTACCTGACGAACCTGCTGCCCTTCATGTTCTTCTTCGTAGGTACCTGGAGTGGCAGACACGAAAATAATCTGAGGAGTCAGCGCCTCCCATTCTTCAAAGCGCAATGGTCTATTATCCAATGCCGATGGTAGGCGAAAACCGTACTCGACCAAGGTTTCTTTACGAGAACGATCGCCCTTGTACATTGCTCCAAGTTGAGGAATCGACACATGGGACTCATCCGCAACGACTAAGGCATTAGCTGGCAAGTAATCGTACAGAGTAGGCGGTGGTTCTCCCGCCTCCCTGCCTGACAGGTATCGTGAATAGTTCTCGATGCCAGAGCAATACCCGAGTTCCTGGATCATTTCCAGATCAAACTTTGTGCGCTGTTCAAGACGCTGTGCTTCTACCAGTTTATTATTTTTATGGAGTTGATCGAGACGCTCCTTAAGTTCGGCCTTAATATGGTCAAGCGCTCCCAACAATCTGTCTCTTGGCGTAACATAATGGGACTTCGGAAATACAGTGAGCCGGGGAACTTCTCTAATAGCAGAGCCGGTTAAGGGATCAAAATAGGAAAGTTTTTCAACTTTTTCATCAAATAGTTCAATACGGATTGCATGCCGTTCCGATTCAGCTGGATAAATGTCAATAACATCACCACGCACCCGGTAGGTCGCACGCCGCAATTCCATGTCGTTGCGGGTGTATTGAAGGTCAGCGAGACGTTTAAGTAAGTTACGTTGATCAATACTGTCGCCGCGGTCGAGGTGAACTACCATTTGCAGATAGGAACCCGGATCACCAAGGCCATAAATAGCTGAAACTGTAGCCACAACGATGACATCAGAACGCTCAAGCAGTGCTTTCGTAGCAGACAGGCGCATCTGTTCAATGTGGTCATTAATTGATGAATCCTTCTCTATATAAAGATCCGATGAAGGCACGTATGCTTCTGGCTGATAGTAGTCGTAATAGGAAACAAAATATTCGACCGCGTTACCGGGGAAGAACTCCTTGAATTCGCCGTAAAGCTGAGCCGCTAAGGTCTTATTAGGCGCCATAACCAAGGTTGGTCGTTGCACGGTCTCGACAACATTAGCAATGGTAAAAGTCTTACCAGAACCGGTAACCCCGAGCAGGGTCTGGGCATGCAAACCGTCTTCCAGACCTTCGATTAGCTGGGCAATCGCTGCCGGTTGATCCCCAGCAGGTTTGAATTTAGCGTGAATTTGGAAACGCTTAGTCATTCCAACTTAAGTCCGCTGAAAGCAAACCCCTAAGCGTACAACAGATTGGACTGCGAAACGTAGAGAGTGTCGGTCAAATTAGCTCTTCTCATTATTATACGTACAGTTCACAACTTAGAAGACATAGTCCAAAGAGTAACCATAAACTCAACATGTTACTTATTAGCAGAATGTCCAATAGCGTAATGTGGCTAATTTTTTTACCATAATTCAAGGCCTTATAAAAGCTTACCGAAGAAAATTGAGCTTTGGCACTGTTTCCAATAAATTTAATCACGCAAAACTAGTGCGCTTGCAATTCTCTAAACTTATATCGCCCCCATATAGTATGCTACCGAAAAGATGGCTATCTGATTTAAGATTAGGCCATTATATTCAATACTTGGCGCCGGCAGTTCTTCCTGGAATGGCTGCTAAAATTAAATCAAGGGCATAAGACTGTGGAAAATAAGCCATCATCAAAATTCAAGCTATTTCCGTTGCAGGACATTCAGCCGTCTCTGCATAGACGCGATTATTTGGACCAATCCGTAATGGAAGCAGAATTGAAGGCTATCTGGTATGCGCAGTGGATTCACGTGTGCCGCGAAGAAAAAATTCTTAAGCCTGGTGATTATTCAATTATGGGTCTTGGTACTCAACGAATTATCGTAACACGCAATAACGAAGGTGAATTAAGAGCCTTTCACAATACCTGCCGTCACAGAGGTTCAGAACTATGCTCTCAGCCGGTAGGCAGCTTTACTGGAGGTCGCATACTGTGCCCCTATCATAAGTGGAGCTACGATCTTGATGGGAATTTAAAAGCAACACCGTTTTTGGAGCAAAGCAAAACCGAGACCAAGACCGAGAACTTAGGGCTTTATCCTGTAAATAGTGTAGCTTGGGGCGGCAATATTTATATTAATTTAGCGAACAAACCTACCACTTTATTAGGCGAAAATGCTGACCCCGATTTTACGATTCTAGATAACTGGCCATTAGAAACTTTACAGTTAGCTCATTCCCATCGTTATGAATTAGCCTGCAATTGGAAAATATTCTGGGAGAACTATCTTGAGTGCTACCATTGCCCAGGGACACACCCAGAGCTATGCGAAATTGTTCCTTTGTATAAACAAAATCTTGCTACCGAAACAATTGACCCCACCGCCAATATTCCAGATGCAGTCGCTGAGGGAGTAGAGTCATGGACAACCGATTCTAAGGCAGTAGCTCCAATATTCTCTAGTTTAAGCTCTGAAGAGATTACCATTGGACATACCTACTTAACGCTACTACCCAATCAATTTATTGCTGCGCACTCGGATTATGTGCGCCAGGTTTCAATAAAGCCCTTAACGCCCAATACAACCGAAGTAATATGTGAGTGGCTGTTCAGCCCAGAGGCAATGGATGACCCAACATTTGATCCTCAACGTGCCATCGACTTCGGTAACCTTATATTGAAGCAAGATGCCCAGGTGTGTGAAATTAACCAGCGTGGACTCTCTGCATTACCCCATACACATGGTCATCTAGCACCACAGGAACAGGACGTGGTAAATTTTCATCAATGGTATCAAGGGTTAATGACCGCATAGCTGAAACCACAGTAATAATTTACTTGGTGAGGGTGGTGCTAACTATGATAAAGCTGAAAACTAATATGCCTAGCTCACCTGAAAAAACATCCGAAATATCACTTCCAACTAGTTTGATGCGGTATACAAACCTTTTGTTGGTGCTTAGCCTGTTCTCTTGCTCAGAATCTGACCAACCTGCGTCAATCAGTGTTACGCGAGACGCCGAATTACTCATGCTCAATGGAAAGGTGTACACCGTAAACCCTGAGCAAAGCTGGGCAGAAGCTGTCGCTATCACTGACGGTAGAATAATCTGGGTAGGCAATACTAAGGATGCCAAGTCATGGCAGGGAGAGAAAACCCATACGATTGATCTTGCCGGAAAAATGGTGCTACCGGGATTTCAGGACATACACATACACCCGGTACATAGTGGTGTCAGCTACCAACAATGTGCCCTCTTTGACATAGAAGGTGTGACGCAGCTTCAACAACACATAAAACAGTGTGCTGAAAATGAGCCGGGGGAATGGGTTCGTGGTGGCGGCTGGCTAGTAACCAATTTTGCACCTTCTGGGCTACCTGACAAAAAACTCTTGGATGAGATAGTGCCTGACCAACCGGTAGCACTGAAATCGTCTGACGGACATTCGATGTGGGTAAACTCGCGCGCGCTGGAGCTCGCAGGCATCACTGCTGAGAGTCAGGACCCCGCCGGGGGTCGCATAGATCGGTATCCGAATAGCAAAGAGCCTTCAGGCAGTTTGCAAGAAACCTCTGCCATGAATCTGGTACATATGGTAGAACCCGAATTAACTCAAATGGAATTGGAAGCTGGCCTAGCTTACTCACGTGATCATCTACATAGTCTTGGCATTACTGCCGTGCAGGATGCCATTCTCAAACTAATCCCTGGAGATGCTTATTATGGCCTACCTGCCTATCGCGCCCTAGAGGAACGCGGGGAACTAAATCTGCACGTAATCAATGCCATGTATTGGCAAAATGAAATATCACTGGAGCAGCAGTTACCGGCCTTTCTAAAGGCCCGTGACGAATCAACTCCTTATATCCATAATACCGCCATTAAAATCTGGCAGGATCTTGTGATAGAGGCGGAGACTGCTGCCTTGCTAGAGCCTTATTTAAACAGGGATGACCAATTCGCTGGGGAACTGCTCAATCAACCTACGCTTCTGAATGCGGCGGTCACTGCCTTAGATGCAGCTGGCTTCCAGATTCATTTTCATGCCATTGGAGATCGCGCGATTCGCTCAGCACTCGATGCTCTACAAGTTGCTAGAGAAACGAACGGAAAACACGACAACCGTCACCACATTTCCCATATCCAACTTTTCAGTCCTGCAGACATACCGAGATTTGCCGAACTTGGTGTGGTAGCCAACTTTCAGCCATTGTGGGCTATCGAAGACGGATATATAACTGATTTGACTATTCCACGCATCGGGGAGGAACGAGGAAAATTACTTTATCCTATTGGCAGCGTTCAACGCACGGGCGCGCGAGTAGCTTTTGGGAGCGACTGGTATGTTACCTCTGCCAATCCATTAGATGGCATAGAAGTAGCCGTGACACGCTTAGATCCCAACGGTAAAACCGACAAGCCTTTAGGTGAAAACGAGGAAATCAGCCTAGCGCAAGCCATTGAAAACTATACGTTGAATAGCGCCTACGTTAACTTTCTCGAAGCGGAAACAGGCTCCATCGAAATCGGGAAACTCGCAGACATAATTGTGCTCGATCGCAACTTATTCGACGTTCCTGCCAGTGAAATTAACCAAGTACGAGTCGTAGCCACGCTTTTTGGGGGCAAACTGGTTTTCGGCGGGCTGGATTAGGCACAAATGTTAAGAGGTACAAGTTTTTCTTAACCTACTAGATCAAATCTTAATTCGAAAGTATACTGCTCCGCTGATTTTACTAATGCCCAATAGCTCAATGGTAGAGTAGGTGACTGTTAATCACTTGGTTCCTGGTTCGAGTCCAGGTTGGGCAGCCATCTTCAATCTCTCTATTTTCAATCCCTATGGTCTTTTCCACGATCATTGCGATAGCACGCGTGTTATTCGCTCACATATGGTTAAGCCGCAAAGAAATAATGTATAGTAGCGACCTGTTTTGTGCCGCCTTCTAGGAGAAAAGTTATGCGAGCGCTTGTACTAGCCGCCCTTTTGACTTTTAGCAGCTCCATAATTGCGCAGGATAGCCCTGTTGTAATTATGGAATCATCGAAAGGAACTATTAAGATCGAATTGAGACCTGATTTAACACCAATTACCGTTGAAAATTTTCTTAGGTATGTGGATAACGGCTACTACGATGGTCTTGTCTTCCACCGCGTAATCAATGGCTTTATGATTCAAGGTGGCGGGTTCGATTCTGACATAGTGCAGAAATCCACCTATGACCCAATTAAGAATGAAGCCGATACTGGCATTTCCAATGCAAGAGGCACTATATCAATGGCTCGAACAGGAGTCGTAGACAGTGCAACTTCCCAGTTTTTTATTAACTTAGTTAACAACGCCAGTCTCGACTTTCAAAATTCAAGCCCTTCAGGGTACGGCTATACTGCCTTTGGCAGAGTTATTGAAGGTATGGCGGTGGTAGACGAAATAGCTCGGGTCGTCACAGGTAACGTCCGCGGCTATAGTGACGTCCCGCTCGAACCTGTCATCATAACCACTGTGCGGCGTGGGGACTAAGTCCTATTCTTTAAATAGCGGAGTCACTTTTTGTTGAACCGATTGTTGGCTGTCGGTAGCCATGGTGGCAGAGGAGAAATTTACCTTCCATAGGGGATCACTTGCCTCTTCCTTAGGTTCAAACCCGTCAACTGCTTCCATTAACACAGCCCGTATCTCTTGTAGGTCGATTTTCTGACAAGCTTTATCTAGCCGGTTTAGCATAGGCCGGAGGACCTTCCAAGAAAGCGTTTCTTCCTCAGCACGCATTATCTTTGGATGTTCAGTCCCGGTCACGAATTCACCAATTAGTAATTCTTCGTAGAGTTTTTCGCCTGGACGCAGACCTGTGTACTCAATGGCAATATCTCCTCGGTAAGAGTTTTCATCCCTAATATCGTAACCCATCAGGTGCACCATCTTTTTCGCCAAATCAACAATGCGAATTGGTTCAGTCATATCTAGCACAAAAACGTCACCGCCAGTTGCCATAGATCCTGCCTGGATAACTAGTTGGGCCGCTTCCTGTACGGTCATAAAATAACGGGTAACCTCTGGATGGGTTACAGTCACAGGCCCACCAGTACTGATCTGTTTGCGAAACAAGGGAACAACAGATCCGGATGAGCCCAATACGTTCCCGAAACGAACTATACTAAATTTTGTCCCATTACCATGCTGCGCAATCGCTTGCAGCACTTGTTCTGCAAATCGTTTAGTGGCGCCCATGAAATTGGTTGGACGCACTGCTTTGTCGGTAGAGAGCAGCACAAAGTTTTTAACTTTGTATTTTTCAGCTGCTTGAGCGGATACCAAGGTGCCAAATATATTATTTTGCGCTCCTTCAACAACATTTTTTTCTACCATAGGCACCTGTTTATAGGCAGCCACATGGTAAATTGTATCAACCTCGAAGCTCTTTATCGCATTTTCTATATGAGCCCGATTACAGACCGAACCCAGCAACGCAATAACTTCAATATTATCTCCGTTATCAATGCTGCTTAGCTTTTCCCTGAGCCCTCTTTCAACCTCATAAAGGCCATATTCGAAAGTATCTAATAGGATAAGTCGAGCCGGATTGATGTTAATAATTTGACGACACAACTCTGATCCGATGGATCCGCCAGCCCCAGTTACCATAACCGATTGCCCTGTGATACAAGCACCCAAAAGTTCCGGGTTGGGTGGCACTATATCGCGGCCTAACAAGTCTTCAATATCTATATCACGCACTTCGTCGACACCTACCTTCCCCGATAGCATATCGAATAAGTCTGGTACGGTCTTGACATGAACTGGCAAATGTTCGAGTCGATTCAGAATTTCTTTACGTTCAGCATGGGTAGCAGAGGGGATGGCCAGCAAAATTTGTCGAACGGAATAACTTTCAATCAAACCATAGAGAGAGTTGGGGCTGCAGACTCGAATACCATGCACCGTACTGCCAAGCATACTATGGCTGTCGTCAACGAACGCCACCGGTAAATATTGGTCACCATTTTGGAGCGCCACTAACAGTTGCATGCCAGAACTTCCAGCGCCATAAATTATCACCGGCTCCTTGGGGCGAAAATTCTGAATTAGCGTCTGCAACCCTACTTTCGCTAGAAAGCGACTGCCGCCTATAAACAAAAGAGCGACCATCCAGAAGATCGGCAATATCGAGTAATCGCTTGACAGAGGTGTTTGTGAGAGAAAATAGGAGGCTGCAAGCAAACAAGTGGCTATCGTAACTCCTTGTAATACGACAAA
>JAKUTG010000088.1:0-8361 GCA_022447905.1 Pseudomonadales bacterium
ATCGAGCCTCTCGGGCGAACTTCCAGTCCGAAAATGTCGGTATACCAATTTAGCAGTTCTTCATGACCTTCAGTCCTGAAATGAATGTGGTAACCCGTGATTTCCTCATGTAGCCCTTGATCTTCCTGCAACTCGACAGCAACTCCGCCGGGGAGAGTCACATATGCGTTGTTCTGGCCCTCCGAGCCGGTGAATCCGTCAGTGATCGGCAGCCCATCCGCCTCAAGTTTTTCCAGAAAGCTAGCCATGTGACGAACCTTAAACCCGAAGTGGTCCATCTTTGTTTCTCGGGACCCCATGGTTGGTTCGCGCTCAGCGAGCGCTATTAAAAAGTTAGGGAAGCGAACGGCGGTTAGAAACCCCTTTTGCACAACCACGCCATTGAAATGTTCCGTTAGAATTCGTTTGTATTCGTCCATGTCTGCCACATTGAGGTGAACATGACCGTATGTCAGCCCGGCAGCATTGGGAGTGGCCAGCTGGCTGTAAACCGGTGAAGCTAGCAGACAAAGTAAGAGTGCTGCGGATAGAAGTTTCATTGGGAATTCTCCTTTATTGCTGTTATTTGCAGATAGCTGCAGCATAATGTCAATAAGATCAGGAGTCCATCGAGCTATGCCCCATAGATCACATGTCTAATAGACCATAAGTCATGCTAGCGATCGATAATTTCAAATCAACAGAGATCAGCAATCGAATCATTGTTAACAGGCTGTTATTGGCCGCCATCATAGTTTTATTAGTTTCCTGCGAGAACCTCCCTGAGGTGGAACGGATTAGGGTCAAATCTTTCGGTATCTTGGATGACGGGCGTAATGTCCAGCTCTTCACATTGAAGAATGCCCAAGGAACTTCTGTCGACATAATGGACCTGGGTGGAGTAATCGTCAGCCTGCGCACAGCTGATGCCACCGGTAACATAACGGATATTACTACCGGTTTTGACCATCCGCAGCAGTACCTTTCCGGTAGCGGGTACATGGGCGCTATCGTCGGTCGCTATGCTAATCGTATTGCTAATGGCAGATTCAGTCTGGATGGGAAGCAGTACAGTCTGGCCAAGAATAATGGTGACAACGCAATACATGGTGGATTAATAGGGTTCGACAAAAAGTTCTGGCACACAGTCACCGAGTCGAAAAGCTCAGAAGCCAGCTTGAGTTTGACATTGGTAAGCAAAGATGGCGAAGAAGGTTACCCCGGCAATTTAACTGCGAAGGTTACTTATACGTTAAATGACAGGGATCAACTTGTTATCGATTACTCGGCGACAACGGATAAGGTAACAGTTATAAACCTTACCCAGCATGCTTACTTTAACCTCAATGGCCATGGAGCCGGTTCAGTCCTCGACCAGGAGATTATGATCAATGCCGATCAATACACACCGATCGATAATGAATCCATACCGACAGGCGAACTTGCATCGGTCGAAGGTACGCCATTGGATTTTCGAACCGCAAAACCTATAGGTATCGATATTAATTCAAACCACGAGCAAATTAGACTCGGGTCAGGTTTCGATCACAATTTTATAATCAGTCATGTGGTGGAAGGAGAATTGACTCTTGCTGCCTCAGTATTATCTCCTTCCACAGGTAGAACGCTAAGCGTTTATACCGATCAACCGGGAATGCAGTTTTATACAGGAAATTATCTGAATGGGACCTTGGTTGGAAAAGAAGGGGCGGTATATGCCCGGCGTAACGCTTTCTGTTTGGAAACCCAGCATTACCCGGATAGCCCGAACAAACCAAACTTTCCATCTACGATATTAAGGCCCGGGGAACAGTATGCTACTCGCACGGTTTTTGAATTTGGTGTGAACAGTGAGGGGTAACCGTTAGATTTTTTCCTGTTTTAGTTTTAATATAGTGATCGACGCTATTAAAAATATAGGTTATTGATTATAAAGGTATAATTAATCCTTTAATAACCGATTCCAGGATTTTAGGAGTAGGAAACAAGGCATGGGGTTACAAGCTTTGAATACTTAGATTCTCTGTAACTGGTTGTAATAATTTACGGGAAAAGTCCTAAGAAACTCAATAACTAACAATTGGCATTGCAGCAAGAAGTGGGGCCCTCCATGAAGATTCGTTCTCGGCTTACGCGAAAAACCGCTACAGCAATATTTTTATTTGTAGCCTATTGTTTTGTAAGTGTTCCGATCATTGCTCAGACCACGGAATCAGCCGTTGATTTCAATCGCGAGGTTCGGCCTATACTTTCGCGGAATTGTTTCCAGTGTCATGGACCTGATACTGCGAATCGTCAAATGGGATTACGCCTGGATGTCCCTGAAGGTTTTTTCGGGGACAGGGGTCCTTTTGGTGGCCCGGTCATAATTCCAGGGAATGCTGAAGATAGTCCGCTTTATCAACGTCTTACTACCCAGACAGATGCATTACGCATGCCTAGAGAAAGGGACGCTCTTACCAGCAATGAAATAGAAATAGTTCGTCTATGGATCGAGCAAGGTGCTCTATCGGAAAGCCACTGGGCTTTTGTTGCTCCGGAACAGCCACCTGTGCCCGAAGTAAAAGATGAAGCTTGGCCTCATAATGCAATTGATAATTTTGTATTGGTTAGGTTAGAGCAGGAGGGGCTGAACCCTTCGGCAGAAGCTGATCGTGCCACGTTGATACGACGCGTGTCTCTTGATTTAACCGGGCTACCCCCAACCCCAGAGCAAGTCGATGCATTTTTAAATGACTCATCCCGCGATGCTTACGAGAGGGTGGTTGATCGATTGTTGCAATCGCCCAGATATGGCGAGCGCATGGCAGTTGAGTGGCTCGATGCCGCACGCTACGCCGATACTAATGGCTACCAAACTGACGGAGAGCGCACCATGTGGCGCTGGCGTGACTGGGTGATCGGTGCTTATAACGACAATATGCCTTTCGACCAGTTCACAGTCGAGCAGTTAGCTGGTGATATGCTTCCTAATGCCACTTTGGAACAGCGAATCGCTACAGCATTCAATCGTAACCACAGTCTGAGTGCTGAGGGGGGCATCGATCCGACAGAATTCCTGGTCGAATACGCTGTGGACCGTGTAGCTACTACATCTACTGTTTGGCTAGGGCTAACCATGGTGTGTGCTCGCTGTCATGATCACAAGTTTGATCCTGTTCTACAGACAGAGTTTTACGAAATGACAGCGTTTTTTAACAATATCCCCGAGCGCGGCAAGGGATTCAAATACGTTAATTCGCCTCCTTTTATTTCGGCACCCACAGCGGATCAGCAAGTCGAACTTGATCAGCTGGAAGCCGAGCTTGGGGAAGCTCGCCTGGCATTTTTAGAACTGGAAAGTGAAATAGAGATTGAACAGCAAAGGTGGGAGGATTCTCTCGGCGGCACAACGGACCTTGATGCAGAGGTAGACTGGAATATTCGTGATCAACTCCTAGTGCATCATACTTTCGATGGAGATATTTCCGGTACTCATGTGGGTCAAGCGGGCGAAGCCACGCTGGAAAACGGTCTACCACATTTTGTCGATGGCCGATTATCGGCCGCTGCCAGCTTCGATGGCGAACGCTTTATCAGTGCGGGAAATCAGCCGGATTTAGGCTACGAAGATAAATTCTCTCTGGCGGCTTGGATTTACCCGGCCACAGACACCGGGGTAATTTTTTCTAAAGCCAGCGAAGGTGATCAAGGCGAGGTAGGCTGGGGTCTCTACCTGGAAGCAGGTAAGCTCCGGCTAAATCTGTCCACGCGGATTCTCGATGACGGTGCAGCGGCTGAAACTACCGCTGACATTCAACTCAATAGGTGGCAACACGTACTTGCTACCTACGATGGCTCAAAGACACCAGATGGCATGCGTATTTATATCGATGGCCGGCTTCAAGAACTTACACCACTATTGGATTTGGTAGGCAACCGCCTGCCCCGACGCTATCCTCTCCGTATTGGTGCCAGTGGCTCTTCAAAACTCAATTTCCAGGGGCATATTGATGAAGTGCGTATTTACGGGAAGGTGCTAACACCGGAACAGGCTGCGGTAGTCGCAACAGCTGAAACCGTCAGTGATATAGCGCGTATACCTCCTGGGCAAAGAACCAACGCTCAGGCAGACAAGCTACGACTCAGCTTTCTAAAACAATACGCCCCCTCGGAGATTCGTGGAGCTCATAAACGAGTTACGAAGCTGGAGCGAGAGCGAGAGGACCTATGGGAAAGTTTTCCAACCGTAATGGTAATGGAAGAAGTGACTCCACGGAAAAAGACTTACCGCCTGAATCGGGGTGCCTATGATAATCCTGCAGAGGAAGTATTCCCGGATGTGCCGGCAATGCTGCCGCCACTGCGCGATAGGGAAGAGAAAAACCGTCTTGCCTTTGCCCGATGGATTGTAGATCCGGCTAATCCCTTGACTTCGCGGGTTACTGTTAACAGGTTCTGGCAGATGTATTTTGGGACCGGTTTGGTCAAGTCGGCCGACAATTTTGGATCCCAAGGTGAGTTCCCCAGCCATCCTGAGTTACTGGACTGGTTGGCAACCACTTTTGTAGATTCTGGCTGGGATACAAAGAGCATGCTGCGCTTGATAGTCACAAGCGCAACCTACCGACAGTCTTCGGCCGTGGATCCGGAATTACTTGAACTAGACCCGGAAAATCGTTTACTAGCGCGCGCCGCACGCGTTCGACTGCCGGCACAAATGATCCGGGATCAAGCGCTCTCAATTTCTCAATTATTGACTGAGAAGATCGGCGGGCCGTCCGTGGGCCCGTATCAGCCCGAAGGTCTCTGGGATGACATAGTGGAAAGGGGGCAGGAGTATCGGTTGTCAACTGGCGAGGACCTGTATAGAAGAAGCTTGTACACTTTCTGGAAACGAACAAGACCTGCGCCGTCCATGGTGATGTTTGATTCTTCAACGCGGGAGACTCATATCGTGATGTCAACCAGGACGAACACGCCGCTGCAGGCATTGAACCTGATGAACGATGTAACGTATACCGAAGCGTCGCGAGCTTTGGCAGAACGAGCAATGAAACAGAATAAAGAAGCCGGAGAGAATCTAGCGTACATGTACCGTCTAGCTACGTCTCGCAAACCCGATAGTGAGGTAAGCTCTATTCTGATGGGTTCATTTGATGGACACTTGGAAAGATACCAGTCCGATAGAGCCGCGGCATTACAACTGGTCAGCACCGGCGAATCACTGAGAGACGAAACCTTGGATATCGCTGAGTTAGCCGCTTATCAGATGGTTGCTAGCTTGATTCTCAATTTAGACGTAACGATAACGAAGGACTAAAGTCATGAATCCTGTCGATGATCGCAAACAGTTTTTAAGCCGGCGCAGTTTTCTCAGCCTGGCCAGTACTAGCCTGGGGGCCACCGCCTTGAACACACTGCTGAGCCAGGATCTCTATGCTCAGAACCCAAAAGTATTTGGCGGGTTACCAGGTCTTCCTCATTTCGCACCCAAGGCAAAACGTGTCATTTACCTTTTCCAATCCGGTGGACCGTCTCAACACGAACTATTCGATTACAAGCCGACACTCGTCGACATGGTAGGGCAAGATCTTCCGCCGTCGGTCCGTGGAAATCAGCGGGTTACCACGATGACATCGGGACAAGAGAGTTTTCCACTAGTGCCATCCGTCTACGGCTTCTCCCGGCACGGAGATTCCGGAGCGTGGGTCAGCGAGTTAATGCCTCATACCGCCGAGATCGTCGATGATCTGTGTTTCATTAAGACCATGCATACTGAGGCAATTAACCACGATCCTGGTATTACATTTTTCCAGACCGGAGCTCAGCTTGCTGGAAGACCGAGCATAGGAGCATGGTTAGATTATGGTTTGGGCAGCATGAACCAAGATCTACCGACTTTTGTTGCCATGGTATCAATAGGCACCGGGAATGGCGGTCAGCCACTCTATGACCGACTATGGGGTAGTGGCTTTCTGCCAACCAAGTACCCAGGCGTTAAATTTTTAGCCAGTGGTGATCCGGTCCTGTATCTTTCGAATCCGCCAGGTGTTGGGAGCACAACACGGCGTCGCTTTCTTGATGATCTGGCCCAGCTTAACCAACTCACCCGCGACGAGTTTGGCGATCCTGAAACAAGCACTCGGACCACCCAATACGAAATGGCATATCGTATGCAAACCTCGGTGCCGGAACTCAATGATTTATCCGATGAACCGGAGAGCACTTTTGAGCGCTACGGGCCAGACGCGAGAAAACCTGGGTCTTTTGCCCGCAATTGCCTATTGGCTAGACGCCTAGCCGAACGAGATGTTCGGTTTATTCAATTATTTCATCGGGGCTGGGATCAGCACACAAGGCTACCTGGTGGCATTCGTAATCAGGCGCGAGATGTTGATCAGGCCCAGGCCGCATTGATAAAAGATCTGAAGGAACGAGGTTTGCTCGACGATACTCTGGTGGTATGGGGTGGTGAGTTTGGCAGGAGCGCTTATTGTCAAGGTAGATTTACTGAAGAGGTCTATGGGCGTGACCACCATCCCCGATGCTTTACCATGTGGATGGCCGGAGGCGGTGTTAAACCGGGTATCACTCACGGCGAAACTGATGAATTCTCCTATAATATCGTTAAGGACCCGGTACATGTGTATGACCTGCACGCTACGATACTGCAGTTAGTGGGTAGTGATCACACCAATTTGACTTATCATTACGTGGGTAGGGACTTCCGCCTTACAGATGTGCATGGTGAGGTAGTGAACAACATTTTGGCCTGAGAACTGCTATCCACGGTTTTCAATCATGGGCAATTTGATGCTTTAGCGCCTTCAAGATTTCGTCCTAATTCCCGTTTATCCAGTTTATAATGCACCGGTTCTGGAGTTAACGAGTAGAAGATATGAAGCGGATTTTTTTCACATTAGCCTTTTTGTTATCTGGTCAGCCGGTATGGGGACAGGAAGCAGGCGAAAACGGGATTGAAGAGATTATCATTATTGGCGAACTATCCAGATCTGCAGTGAGAGCACAGATTGTGCGCGTAGAGAACGACATCTATCGTTTCTACAATGAACATAATGGCAACCAAAAATTGGACATCGAATGCAGGGAGATTGCACTCACCGGTACCAGAATCAAGCAACGTGTCTGTGAACCTGTATTTTGGACGGAGGCGCGAGCGCAAACGACCCAGGAATTTTTTCAGGAATTTACTGCATCTATCGATCTAGAAAATTTAAGTGAGTGGGTAGAACAAGAAACAGGCGAAATGAATCGAGTCTATGCAGAGTTGATTCAGAAGCACGTCTCTTTTGCAGAAGCGTTATTGATCCTTGAGGATTTGAAAGCGCGATTGGAAGAACTGGGCGGCTGATCGTTTTTCTATTCAGTTCCTTTACTGTATCTATGCAACTTGCAATCGTCTTTAACGGGCATGCTTAAACGTTTTTTATTGCTTCTGCCAAAATCCTGGAAGTTCCGGATAAAATCCCTGTTGTTTGCTCCCTTTGATCTTTTTGATCATTTAAGAGGAAAACGTAAGCAACTTACTCCACGCCGGAGTTTGTTGTTTGTCGGGCGGGGAGACTTTGTCAGGATCGGAAGGGAGTTTCTCGATATCTTCAAGACGGAGGCAGGTCTGCTTCCATCGGACACTGTGCTTGATGTTGGGTCGGGAATCGGCCGCATGGCCATCCCGTTAACTGATTATTTGGAAAACCGATATGAGGGTTTTGACGTCGTACCAGAAGGTGTGAACTGGTGTCAGAAATATATTTCGTCCAGATTTCCAAACTTCAATTTTCAATTGGCAGACATTCATAACAGGTCTTATCACCCAGCAGGCAAAGTCAGGGCCAATGCTTATGTATTTCCCTATGAGCAGGATTCGTTCTCGTTTGTATTCGCGACGTCTGTTCTAACTCACCTGTTACCAGACGCGGTGGATAACTATATTAGTCAGATTGCACGGGTATTGAAACCGGATGGTCGATGCCTTCTCACGTTCTTCCTATTGAATGACAGGTCTCGCGAAAATCTGGAGTGTGGTCACGCTCAGGCAGATTTCAAAATTGATAATGGAACGTACAGTATTGTCGATAAGGATATGCCGGAAAATGCCGTGGCTTATGACGAGGGATTTGTTGAAGCTTTATTGGATAGCCATGGGCTGTGCCCTGCCAGTGTGAGTTACGGTTCCTGGAGTGGTAGCTTGGGTTGCTTGAGCTTCCAGGATATTGTCATTGCAACTTTTAAGAGGTGACCATGGGGAGCTGTCTGAATTACTACGTATAAGAGTCAGGAGTAATTCTGAACAGCGCAGATGGATTTAAATGGAAGTCAGGTGCTCCCTTCGTAAGTCTTGTAAATAAAAAGGAATAAGTATTAGTGCACTTTAAAAAG
>JAKUTG010000089.1:0-8533 GCA_022447905.1 Pseudomonadales bacterium
CATCGAGCAGCCGCGGGTTCTCTTCAGTGCTTTGAATTTCGGGAGAAAGCTGCCTGAAGTACTGACCACCCGGTCGCTTCTGATAGTCCAGTATTGTGCAGGGGGTACCGAAACGAACCAGCTCTGCCGCCGCTGCCAGTCCCGACGGTCCGGCCCCCACGATAACGACGTTCCTGTCAGAGATCGCCGACATCAAGACAGGTCTCAACCTTTAGGCCTTTTACAGCGGGTTCCATACAGGCCCTGACGACCGCTCGGCCATTAATTCTGACAGCACATTCCCAGCACACACCCATGCCACAGTAGTAGCCACGGATTATCGGATGCGCCGCAACCGTTCGCGCGAGTGCGATTCTGTTGACAATCAGGATTGCGGCGACAGTCTCTCCGGGGTAGGCCTGGATTGGCTCGCCATCGATTTCAATGACAAACGGCTCGCCACGGGCCACCTCGCGTTTCACTCGCAACGACATGGCCTAGAAGGTCCTGCCCGGGTCGAATGCCCCAGTACCTTCAAGGGACAACGCCTTGCCCAGGACCATCTCGGAAATAAGTTTCCCCTGGGCGGGCCCCAGGGAATAGCCGCCCCGCGCGCCGGTCGCGATCCAGATGTTCGGGTGCCCAGGCAGGCAACCGAGGCACGGTAAGGCGTCCGGCATGACCGGCTCGAAACCAGCCCACGACCGAACCAAATTAACATCCCTAAGGCCCGGGACGACAGATGCAGCAAGTCGGATATTGTGAATAAGATTCTGGTAATCAAGTTCTTTAGTATTACTATCGAATCCGCCTTGACCCTGCCAACCACCGCCGATCATGCAGGTCCCATTGGGATACTGTTTGAGCGACAGGATTCCCGAAACATGGGTGACCACCCGGTCCATGAGAAGGCCCACAGGTTCGGTGATCGCCAGCATATTGACATCGACAGAGACGGGGAGATCGATACCGAGGGAACGGACAAGACCCTTTGCCCAGGGGCCTGCAGCCACCACCAAGTGACGGCATCTGATACGACCCGGCTGATCGGTCGTCACCAGAACACTGTCGCCAGAAGGCTCGATATCAATCACGGTCGTTCCGGACTGGACAAAGCCTCCCTGCTGATCGACCGCCTTTCGCAGCGCGGGACCTGCCTTGAGTGGGATGGACTGACTGTCTGCCGGGCAATAGACGGCCGCATTCACATCTGGCCCCAACCACGACGCAAATTTTTTGAGTTCATCTTGTTCAAGCCAACGCAGTGACAGTTCCTGCTCTGCCTGGGCCGACCAGCCCTGCTGCAACTCGCGAACCTGGTCTTCTCCAATCGCAACCCGTAAGCCGCCGATCTGGCGGAACCCCAGATCAAGCTGCTCATCGCTTTGCATCTGTCGCCAGAGATCGACCGACATCAGGGCGAGGGGCTGAAGCCCAGAGATCTTGTTCTGTACGGCTACCGTTCCCGCGTTGGCGCCGGAAGAATCAGACCAGATCTCGTTTTGTTCCACAACAAACACTCGAGTCCGCTCTTTGAGCAGGAAATAAGCACTGCACAATCCGATGATTCCACCACCGATTACCAGGACATCAGCTTCACTGGTGACACTCATCTGCACATCATGGCGGCGGTGATTTCATTCGACGAAGCTGAGTTCCGACATCAGGTGAGACAACCTTTTCCACCCCTAGTTATCTACTGGCAGATGGGGTGGTCTTGGGAACCCCACGGGTCTCCCAAGAATATCCATGCATTCCTTGATCACAACATAAACCCCTTGCCAGTCTTCTCAATTCTTTATCATTCTGCATCGCTCCAGCTCCTTGGAATTTGTGTCGTGTTTTCAGCTATCTACCGGCATATGCGGGGAAAGGCTTCGCAACCTGTAAGTTCGTTGACATGTATATCACCATTGGCCTACCCTTCAGCCTTCTGCTTACGACTTTAATAATAAAGTATAGACAGAAATGCACTTTAGCTTACACATGGAATGACAGTCGCTTCCCAACCATAACGGAGGAGAATATGATTAAGTTTAGACCCACTGTATCGACACCACCGAGTGATGGTCGTCGAACTTTCCTAAAAGGCACCGCAGCCGGTGCGGCTGCAATGACTTTCCCTGCCATCGTTCGTTCAGCGTCAGATCGTAAAATTGTCGGCCGAGATCCGGGTGGTCCATTTACCCCAGGATTTGCTGCAGCCTATTACGATGACTTCAAAAAAGTCACCGGCATCACCGCCGTAGGTGTCCAGGGCGATCACGAGCCAACTGGCCTGATTAAAGCGATGGTCGACACCGGGACCTATACCTGGGATTGTGCACTGTTGAGTAAATCTTCCCACAAGGTCGTCGCACTTGGAGGCTATCTTGCTCCAATCTATGGTTCAGGCGGGCCAGGTCCGAACATGAGTCAGATACCTGAGAGCATGCGCGGCGAATTTATTTCAGGTAACGACGTCTATGCCACGCTGATGTGTTATCGCACCGATACCCCTCTTGGGAAAAATCCTCCCAAGAATTGGGCTGATTTCTGGGACGTCGAGAATTTTCCCGGAGTCAGAGCGATGCGTAAACACCCATACGATACGCTCGAATTTGCATTGATGGCTGACGGTGTTGCTTCGGAGGATGTATACCCGATAGATGCGGATCGTGCTTTCAAGAGCCTTGATCGAATCAAGCCACACGTTGACATCTGGTGGACGGGTGGAGCACAAACCTCACAGTTGCTTAAGACAGGCGAGGTTGACCTCACATTCACCTGGAATGGCCGCTCGCAGGTTGCAATAGATGACGGTGCTCAGGTCGAGATGGTGTGGAAGGGCGCGATGTGGGCCTTTGAAGGATGGAGCATTCTCAATGGCGGACCAAATGTTGATTTGTGCCGTGTATTTGTCGAGTACGCAGCTGATGGCGAGCGCCAGGCGAAATTCACTCCACACGTAGCGTATGGGCCGTGTAACCCCAACGCTTATGACCACATCGATCCGGAAAGGGCAAAGGTGTTGCCTACCAATCCAAAGTACCTGCCTCATATGCTGGCTGCAGACGATGTTTACTGGGGCGAGCACAAGGATGCATTGATGGAGCGGTTTAATTCCTGGCTTCTGACCTAATCCCACGCTAACCAGAACGATAAATGAGTATCTAAGGACGGGGTGCGCACCATTGCAGGTGCGCACCCTTTTTTTTCACTGGAATTTTTATGGAAAGACAAGTCAAGCTACAAGCCAAAAATGTTCGGAAAACATATGGCTCAGTGGTCGCTCTAGAGGGAACCTCAATAGAGTTGCTTGAGGGAGAATTTCTGACGCTACTCGGGCCTTCTGGTTCTGGTAAGACTACATTGCTTATGGCAATAGCGGGATTGAATGATCCAGATTCAGGAGAAATCTGGATTGACGGAGAGTTGATGACGTACACGCCCTCTCATCAACGCGGATTAGGCATGGTTTTTCAGAATTACGCACTTTTCCCACACCTCACGATTTACGAGAACATAGCATTTCCGTTAAGAATGAGAAAGATGCGAAAAGCTGCTATTGATGAGCAGGTTGCACGCGTACTCAACACCGTCCAGTTACCAGACGTGCAAGAGCGATTTGCGTCTGAGTTATCAGGAGGACAACAACAAAGAATAGCTCTTGCTCGCTGCTTTGTTTATGAGCCTTCTATCATATTGATGGATGAGCCACTAGGGGCGCTTGATAAGAAGTTGCGTGACTCTTTGCAACGAGAGATTAAACATCTGCATGACAATCTTGGCATTACAGTGATCTATGTTACCCATGATCAAGAAGAGGCCATGGTCATGTCAGATAGGATCTGCCTAATGAACGAGGGAAGAATTGAACAGATTGGAAGTCCAGCAGATCTCTACTTTCAGCCTAATTCAATATTCGCAGCGGATTTTTTAGGAGAGTCGAATTTATTCGCAGGCAAGGTCATTGGTCAAACCGAGACTGGCATCTCTATTCAACGAGTGGATGATATCGTTGTTAGTGGAGTTTGTGACGCAGAGGTACGTAACGGCGAGACCACTCATTATATGATCAGGCCAGAGAATATTCGGGTTCACTCCGATGAAACCAATGAGGATAACCTTACCCAAGGGAAGCTAAAAGAGACAATTATGATGGGGCAACTCACAAAATACTTCCTTGAGCTCGCAGATGGATCCGAAATGGTTGCTACGACGCTTACGGGAAGTGGGAATGACCCATTGCAACTGGGTGATCAGATTTATTTCGGTTGGTCTACACGCGACGCAAGAATAATGTTGAGCAGTTGAGCAGTTGAGCAGTTGAGCAGCTGTGACAGTCTGATCAGGATTTGCTGATGACAATTTCTAAAAAGTTGCTAGGTTTTACCCGGGTATGGCCGATTTACCCGGCAGTGCTTTTCCTGTTGCTATTGTTTGTTTATCCAACTTCGCTGCTGGTAGGGCTTAGCGCAGTTGACGTCGATGGGAATATAACGGTCTCCCATTATTCACGGTTATTTGACCAGGGGCTGTATACAAAGGTCCTTCTCATTACTCTTAAGGTTGCAGCATGGACGACTACTTTCGCCATTATTGCCGGCTATCCTGTAGCGTATTTACTAGCAAACGTCAGATCCTCTCTGAGAAATACTCTGATCATCTGGGTATTGCTTCCATTTTGGACCAGCTTTCTGGTGCGAACGTTCGCATGGCTTGTTTTGCTCGGACGAAAAGGAGCGATCAATGACCTACTAATTGCAGTCGGCATCCTAGATTACCCAATTAAGATCATCTACAACTTTACTGGGGTAATGATTGGAATGGTTCACGCTCTCATGCCGCTGTGTGTTCTTACGATGTTAGCGGTCATGGAGAATATCGATACCAATCTGACAAAAGCAGCGGGAACTATGGGTGCTCGCCGTGGTCAGTCATTTTGGAGAATATATTTCCCGTTATCACTGCCTGGCGTTGCGGCGGGTGGCCTCCTTATCTTTGTTACGTCGTTAGGATTCTTTATCACCCCAGCACTACTCGGGGGTGCCAGGGATACGATGATTGTTCAACTAATTATGTTCCAGATTGATTCGATGCTGAATTGGGGGTTTGCTGGTGCGATTTCGATGCTGTTGCTAGCAACAGTCTTATTAATCTTCTTTTTTTACGATCGCTGGCTCGGGTTATCGACCCTGTCAGGTGGCACCCAGGGCAAAGCCACCAGTAGTGATACGAAGCGCAGAGTCGGACTTGGTACTCGTTTTGGGAACGGCATCCTTAATGGTCTTGGGGAGATTTGTGCAGGACTCGGAGCCTTTTATGACAAGCTTGTAAAACGAGACCCCGCTCGTAGCCGGGCGGATTATTCACGGCGGTCACTTTGGGTTGTTGCGGGAATTGTTATTGTCTTTCTTGCTGCGCCAACATTTTTTATCGTCCCAGTGTCTTTTACGGAGGAAGGATTCCTGACGTGGCCTCCTAAAGGCTTTTCGCTGCAATGGTATGAGACATTGCTAGCGGATAATTCTCCTTATCCCGCTGCGTTTTTGCGGTCAGTTCTTGTCGCTCTATTTGCTGGTTTTTTCGCAATGTTAATTGGAGTTCCCGCTGCATTTATGCTGGTGCGGAAACAGTTTTTTGGGAAAAGCGCAATTTTTGCTTTCCTGGTTTCCCCGATCATTACGCCTCATATTATTCTGGCAGTTTCGCTTTTTTACCTGTTTGCACGTTTGCACCTGATCGGTACGTACCTCGGGCTCATACTGGGCCACACGGTGATCACAATGCCCTATGTCATTGTTACAGTCATGGCTGTGATAAAAAATTATGACTTGCATCTGGATCAGGCCGCATGGACCCTTGGTGCGGGGAAACTTAAAACTTTATGGTTTATTACTTTTCCCATCATCAAGGGAGGACTAATTGCCGCGTTCATGTTCGCGTTCATTATCTCATTCGACGAACTCACGATGGCGATTTATCTCACTGGAGGCGAATTCGCCACCTTACCAAAACACATGTGGGTTGATGCCATAATGCGAGTTAATCCTACTCTGGCGGCAGTTGCGACACTGATGTTGTTGTTTATGACGGCAATCATCCTTGTCTCGGAATTCTTAAGACGCCGCAGTGTAAGGAAAATCGGTTAAAGACCTAATGAGTTCTTTCTTGGAAGAACGAAAAGATTTAGCGGCAGCATATCGGTGGTGCGAGCGTTGCGGATTTCACGAAGGTGTTGACAATCACCTTAGCGTGATGATTTCGTCATCTCCCCCTAGATTTTTAATTAATCCTCGTGGCCGACACTGGGCAAGAATGACACCCGATTCATTGATTGTGATTGATGAAGATGGAAACACGGTCGAAGGTGATGGAGCACCGCTTAAAACCGGTTTCACAATTCACACTGGAATTCACCTAACCCACCCCAACGCAACCTGCGTTTTTCACACCCACATGCCTTACGCCACTGCATTGACGGCGATACGCGGTGGTGAGCTCAAACAAGTCCACCAAAATTCAACCCGCTTTTTAGGTCAGTGCGCTTACGACCGCGGCTTTAATGGACTGGCATTTGATACTGATGAAGGCCACCGTATGGCTAAAGTTATGGGCAATAAATCAGTACTTTTCCTAGGCAATCATGGCGTTGTAGTCGTAGGTGACGCTGTTGCCACTACATTAGACGACTTGTATTACCTGGAAAAAGCCTGCCAAATTCAAGTACTTGCAATGTCAACTGGCGAAGACCTGGCCGAAATCCCACCGGAGATGGCCGAAGTTACTGCAAAGCAGTTCGCCAACCGTTCCGCCTCGGCGGAATTATTTTTGGATGAGATTAAAAGGATTTTAGACGAAGGCGTATAACGCCTGATGGGCGTTGTTCAAATTTACAATTTCTTAGAATCCTAATTCACAATTTGGAGATTTTTATGGGCGGGGATTCGTTTTCGTCGGAGGAGTTTTCCGGGCGCACTGCCCTGATCACTGGTGCCGCCCGGGGTCTGGGTCGCGAGATTGGGCAAATGTTTCACGATCGTGGTGCACGAATAATTCTGGTCGATATCGACAACCGCGTAGAACAGACTGCTGCGGATATTGACCCTGAGTCAAAAACGGCAATTGGCAAGATTGCAGACCTCACCGATGATAAATCAGTGGCTTCGCTGAGAGACGCAGTAATCCAAGAAATTGGAGACATCGATACGCTAATCAACAACGCGGGGGCATATGCTCCACATGCTATACGAGACATCAGCGGTTCTGATTTCGATGAACGAATTGCAATTAATCTAAAAACCGTATTTCTAACCACTCAGGCATTTATGAATAGTCTGTCTAGTACTCAATCTGGACGAGTTGTAAATATCGCGTCTGCTGATGCTTATAGGCCAAAAGTCACCAACGCACCCTATGCGGCGGCAAAAGCCGGTGTGATTAGTCTCACAAAATCATTCGCGGCAGAACTTGCGCCAAATGTTCTGGTAAACGGAGTCAGCCCTGGACCAATCGTAACCGAGACGGCAAAAACCCAAGGCTGGTTAGAACAGGCTATTGATCAACATCCGCTCGGATACGCTGCGGTACCGAAGGACATAGGTAGAGTTGTGCTTTTTTTAGCTTCACCATCTAACAAATTTATGAATGGGGAAACTGTCGTTGTCAATGGCGGCACTATCATGATCTGATACTTGAGGTAATTCGCTATGAAACTATTGGAAGGAAAAGTCGTCTTGATTACGGGAGCAGGTTCCGGCATGGGCCAAACTCATGCCGAGGTCATGGCTGAACGAGGTGCAAAAATTGTTGCCAATGATATCAATGAGAAAGGCATCGAAGAAACCGTTAGCCGTGTACAAGCAAATGGTGGAGAGATTCTAGCGAGTATCGGAGATATCACCGATCCCAAATTTGTGGACAGCATGGTTGCCTCAACAATCGAACATTATGGGCAAGTAGATGTCCTGGTGAATAACGCCGGTATCGGGGAGCACAAAGACTTGGAGGAGATCTCACTGGAATTGCTTGACCGAATGTTATCGATCCACATAGTTGGGCCATTCCTGTGTGCAAAGGCGGTCGTTCCAGACATGAAGTCTCGCCGCTATGGGAAAATCATCAATATTTCCTCAATTTGGGGAATGAATGGATACTCCACGGCCTCACACTACTGTGCTGCAAAGGCAGCCTTACTTGGAGCTACAAAAGCATGGGCGAAGGAATTTGCTGGAGATAATATTCATGTGAATGCGGTAGCCCCCGGAGGGGTGTTGACGCCCATGCCAATCAAAGTACAAGGAATGGAGAAAATCAGAGAAAAAGAAAAGAAAGTTCCGCTTGGGCGCTGGGCCAAACCAGAAGAAATTTCCTACACCGTCGCCTTCCTAGCATCGCCTGAGTCGGATTTCATTACGGGACAAGTAATAAGCCCAAACGGCGGCGAAACTATCGTCGGTTACTAACCGAAGCCAAGAAAATATTCGAGGACAGTCATATGCACTTTGGTCTTTTCAGCTTGCTCCAGCAGCGTGATCGCGACAAAGAACCACGCCAGATTTACAAGGAGATG
>JAKUTG010000009.1:0-24807 GCA_022447905.1 Pseudomonadales bacterium
AACGGAATCTGCTTTTACTATCCATGACCCCAAAATTGAAATTAAGGAGTTTGCTTTCCTTTGCAAACCAACAAGCATTCAGTGCCCGAATTGCTTTTGGAGCCCCAACAAATTCAACCTACACCTCAACACGAAAGCATATTAACAAAATTGTTCGAATATCCCAATATCAGGGCACTTCATCAAGTAATGAGCTTCTTATCTTGAGCCTGTTATATGCTGTTTACAGGCTGGAGTAGGGTCTATGAACCTAGTCTCTCTGGTAAAAAACCTATGGTTGGTTTTTTTATGGTACTAATCGGCCTGTCGGCGCAGGAATGCTGGTATGTCCAGGTAATCCATATCTGCTCCCGGACCCACTGCTTTGGCCATCGGGCTAGTATGCTCAGCGCTTTCTCGATTCCGTATAATTGCGGGGCGATCTAGTTCACGGTAATCCGTTGTGGCCATAGTCTCGGTATTATCCACAACTTTCGTGGGACGTTCGTGGTGGGAACCAAGCCCAGTTGCTACCACGGTAACTCGCATTTCTTCATCTAGGTTCGGATCGATAACCGTACCGACTACTACAGTAGCATCATCTGACGCGAACTCTTCAATAGTATCCCCAACCTCAGCAAATTCTCCCAACGATAGGTTTTCGCCCGCAGCGATATTTACCAGTATACCTCGCGCGCCTTCCAGATTTACGTCCTCCAATAACGGAGACCTGATTGCTGATTCAGAAGCCTCACGAGCTCTGTCCTCGCCACTCGCGAATCCAGTCCCCATCATCGCCATGCCCATTTCGGACATGACAGTCCTCACGTCTGCAAAATCCACGTTAATCGTGCCTGGATGCATGATCAAGTCGGCAATACCTTTTACAGCACCTAACAATACATTATTGGCGGCCTTGAATGCTTCTAGTAGAGAGGCTTCCTTACCAAGCACATCCAAAAGCTTCTCGTTCGGAATGGTGATCAGTGAATCGACGTGCTCTGATAATTCCGCGATGCCCTTTTCGGCGATGGAAGACCGTTTCTTACCTTCGAAAGGGAACGGCCTTGTCACCACTGCCACGGTAAGAATGCCCATCTCTTTTGCCACTTCAGCGACTATCGGAGTTGCCCCTGTCCCAGTTCCTCCACCCATACCAGCAGTTATGAACACCATATCAGCGCCCGACAGAACATCCGCAATCTCGTCTCTATCCTCAATTGCTGCCTGTCTTCCAATTTCTGGATTCGCTCCCGCACCCAATCCCTTGGTTATATTACTACCCAACTGCAAAATTGTTTTAGTTTTGAGACTATTTAGCGCTTGGGCATCCGTGTTAGCGCAGATAAATTCAACGCCATCGACTTCGCTATTGATCATATGATGAACAGCATTGCCACCGCCGCCGCCCACACCTATGACTTTAATGACAGCGCTTTGTGAAACATTTTCGACTAATTCAAACATATTTAGCCCCCTCGCAATATAGAACTCATTAACTAGCGTCAGTCAGTGACTGTTAACTTAAAAATTCCCCTGGATCCACTTTTTGACTCTATTTACAATATGAATCTGTGGCTCGCGCTTTGAATCGTTTCCATCTCTTTCCTGGAATTGCTTTAGCCCATATAGCAACAACCCAACGCCAGTTGAATAAATCGGGTTTCTTACAATATCGGCTAATCCATTAACATTATGAGGTACACCAATTCGGACCGGCGTGTGAAAAATTTCTTCGGCCAAGTCAACGACGCCTTCCATCTTGCTGGAGCCTCCAGTCAGGACTACTCCAGCTGCTAATAGATTTTCAAATCCGCTGCGTTGCAATTCTGCTTTGACGAGTGTAAACAACTCGTCGTACCTTGGCTCTACCACTTCTGCCAGGGCCTGACGGGATAATTCACGTGGTGGACGATCTCCGACACTGGGCACTTTTACGGTTTCAACTGGACTCGCAAGCTGGGTTAGCGCGCATGCATACTTGATCTTTATCTCGTCCGCATTCTCAGTGGGGGTTCTAAGAGCCATGGCAATGTCATTAGTAACCTGATCTCCTGCAATAGGAATTACACCAGTGTGCCTAATAGCACCTTCCGTAAAAATTGCGATATCAGTAGTGCCTCCTCCGATATCAACTAGGCAGACTCCTAACTCTTTTTCATCTTCAGTTAATACCGCGTAACTGGAGGCCAGTTGTTCTAAAATTATTTCATCCGCTTCCAGTCCACAGCGCTTGATACACTTTTCAATATTTTGCACGGCATTAATAGCGCAGGTGACCAAGTGAACTTTAGCCTCTAGTCTTACACCGGACATTCCCAAAGGTTCTTTTACTCCTTCCTGAGCGTCAATGATGTATTCCTGTGGCAGGATATGGAGCACTTTCTGATCTGCCGGTATTGCAACCGCTTGCGCCGCATCAATAACTCTCTCAATATCAGGTTTCATAACTTCGCCATCTCGTATCGCGACAATTCCGTGGGAATTCATACCGCGAATGTGGCTCCCAGCAATACCTGCGTATACGGAATGAATCTGACATCCAGCCATTAATTCAGCTTCTTCTATAGAGCGCTGTATGGATTCAACCGTCGATTCTATATTTATTACGGCGCCTTTCTTCAGGCCTCGCGATTGATGGCTGCCAATGCCCACAATATCAAGGCCACCCTCTTTTTTGATATCGCCCACGATTGCAACTACCTTGGATGTACCAATATCGAGCCCGACAATCATGTTTTTACTGGCCGCTTTATTCATAGCCAGCCATCTCCGATTACCGATCGCTGTAAGTTAACGATCATGATTACTGTATGCTTTCGCCTCACCGTACCGCTACTCCGGTTATTTTATCCGAGACGCTCTTAATGGCTATGCCATTGTCGTACCGTAAGTCAATCGATCTATAACCTACTGTTCGTGTTGCCGGTTGCCCAGCGTAAAATTCAACAAACCGCTGCAATTTCTCGAATACATCAGTGCGACCTGCTGCTACTGTCAACTCTTCATTTAAGACTAGTTCCCAACTGCCTCTCAGAGTAAGGGTCAATCCCGTTAAGCGTAACGCAGAAGGAAGCAACAGCTGGCTAATAGCCTGGTACTGTTCCATGACCCGCAACTGTGATTCTTCCGGACCATTTAATAGCGGTAAAGCATTTAGTGACTCTATACCGATAGGTTTAAATGTCTCCCCATTCTGGCTGAGTAGCTGCGAGTGGCCCCATTGCGCTATAGCAACCTCCTCGGTTATATGCAAAGAAATACTCTCGGGCCACAACTTTTTGATAGTTGCATGCTGAACCCAAGAATGTTGTTCCAAAATCCGTTTAACTCCATCCATGTCAAAATTAAAAAATCCCGCCCCCATAAACTCTGCCAATAACCAGCTAACTTCTTCTTCTCTAATGTGCTGCCACTGATTTTCAATTCTTACCTTGGATATTGGCCTGTTTATGAATCCCACGGCGCGGTCAAAATTTTGCTGCAGAAATACACCAAAGCATAGTAATAGAAAACCCGTAAGCACCAACAAGATTTTTTTACGATCCATGAGCTTGAGAGACCTCGCTCGGGAACCAGGAATCTTTCGTGTAGCATATATTCCTGATCGGTTTGGTATCTGCACAGTTGATTGATTCACTTTCTGCCCTGTTTTAAATCAACTTCCAAGATTCTTAATAATAATTCATCAAAGTCTATGCCTATCTGCTTCGCTGCCATCGGCACAAAACTATGATCTGTCATTCCAGGCACTGTATTAAGCTCTAGAAGAAAAAACTCGCCTGCCCTATCCTGCATAACATCTACTCTAGCTAATCCTGCGCAACCTAAGCTTTCGTATGCGGTTCTTATTAAGTGCTCGAGCTCCATTTGTTTTTCCGACCTTAATTCCGGCGGACAAATGATTCGTGTATTTCTGTCTTCGTACTTTGCCTCAAAATCAAAAAAATCTCTGTCCGTTTCCAATTGAATTGTCGGGAGCAATTGGTCTCCGAGCACACCAGTTGAGAATTCCTTTCCTTCGATACATTTTTCAGCCATTACCTGTTTGTCAAATCCGAGGGCTACCAGGTATTCATTCTGCAGATCGGCAGCATTATCAACAATTGAAATCCCTAAACTTGAGCCTCCGTTAACAGGTTTTACGACTGTTTTACCAAGTTGATCTATAACACTCTGCCAATCTGTCTGCTCATTGAGAACAAGAAAATCAGCGGTACTCAATTCCAACTGCTGCCATATTAGCTTGCACTTGACCTTGTCCATGGCTAGAGCAGAAGGCAGGACGCCACTTCCGGTGTAGGGAATACCCATTATTTCAAGCAACCCCTGAATGACGCCATCTTCGCCCCCTTGCCCATGCAACATGTTAAAGACCAGGTCAGGCTTTGCCTTTTTTAAATCACTGATAATGCTGTCATCCACATCAATCACCGAACTTTGCACGCCTAATCTTTGCAATCCCCTGAACACCGCATGGCCACTTATCAGAGATATTTGCCGCTCTGCTGACTGCCCTCCTTTCAGCACGACTACATGCCCTAATTTGGCTAGTATTTCCTTTTTATTTATCGTTCTCATAGGCCATTTTCTTAACTAAAGAGTACAATTTCTTCGTTAAAAATCAATAAATTACTAGTTAGCGAAAACCTTTATCTGCCAGTTTCTTGGCAAGCAATCCGACACTTCCCGCTCCCTGTGTGACCACCTTGTCTCCTCCTTTGAGCAAGCCCTTCAAGATTTTGTGTACATCTGTTTCATTTTGGACATACAGTGGATCAACTTTCCCTCGCAGCCTAATGCTTCTGCAAAGACTTCTGGAGTCTGCTCCAGCGATTTTTTTCTCGCCCGCCGAATACACCTCCAGTAGCAGAAGGATATCCACGTCGGAAAGTACTTCCACGAAATCCTCGAAGAGGTCCTTAGTCCGGCTATAACGATGAGGCTGATAAATCATTACCAAACGATTATTCGGCCAACCTTCACGCAGGGCTTTAATGGTCGCCGCTACTTCTGTAGGGTGATGACCATAGTCATCGATTAGGGTGACCACTCCATCAGCAATTGGGAACTCCCCCTGTATATCAAATCGCCGACTTACACCGGAAAAATGTTTTATGCCATTGCGTATGTCCTTGTCATAGATACCTTCATCTGTAGCTATGACAATGGCGGCAGCTGCATTCAGTGCATTATGCTCACCAGGCATGTTCAACGCGAGTTTCAGTGGTTTTTTCCTACCCGGCCTATTAACTTCAAATTTAGTCATCTGCTCTTTCTGTGCCAAGTTGGTAATCCTGAAATCTGCATCCCTAGAAAACCCGTAGGTTAGTTTGGGCCTGGAGATATGGGGAAGGATTTCGCGCACGGCCGGATCATCGATGCAGAGTACGGCCAGCCCATAAAATGGAAGATTATGGAGAAAATCGACAAAGTACTTCTTCAGGTTTTCAAAATCCCCTCCATAAGTATTCATATGATCCGCTTCAATGTTTGTTATTACCGCGACCATCGGCTGAAGATGCATGAAAGAGGCGTCGCTCTCATCTGCTTCTGCAACCAAGTAGCGGCTTGCTCCTAATTGAGCATTAGTTCCGGCACTGTTTAAAAGACCCCCAATAACAAATGTAGGATCAAATCCTCCCTCTGCCAAAATTGAAGCAACGATACTAGTGGTTGTAGTTTTCCCGTGGGTACCAGCGATAGCAATCGAGTGCCGGTAACGCATAAGTTCGGCTAACATTTCCGCCCTAGCTATTAATGGCTTGGACTGGGTTCTGGCTGCCTTGAGTTCTGGATTTCTTCTCTCTATCGCAGACGAATAAACCACCACATCCGCGTTTTTCACGTTCTTCACTTCGTGTCCTATATATATCTTCGCTCCCAGTGCCGCTAGCCGAGTGGTGTTCGATGAATTGCGGATGTCAGAACCTGTAATTTTGTAGCCAAGATTTAACAGCACCTCGGCAATACCGCACATACCGGCGCCCCCGATGCCAACAAAGTGTATTGTCCGAATCCGACGCATCTCCGGGACCGCATGCATCTGTTCGTCAACCGGCATCTACAAGCTCCATACACTCTTCAACTATTACATCACTAGCATCGTAAACCGCCATCGCCTTGGCGCGTTGGCCGATTTTGAAAAGTTTGTCCCTGTTACAATCCAAATCTTTCACAATATCCAGGACGGCCTTTGGAGACAGATCTACTTGATGAATCAGGTAGGCTGCATCTTTCCGAGTCAACCACCTCGCATTGAGTGTTTGTTGTTGATCGTGATGATAAGGATATGGAATTAGTATTGATGCACAGCCAACCGCAGCCAGCTCGCTTACCGTACTGGCACCTGACCGGCAGATTACCAAGTCAGCCCAAGTATAGGCTTCCGCCATGTCTTCAATAAAGGGCACTACTCGACAGGTAGCATCATCGAGCAAATCTAGTGACCGATAGAGCAGCTTAGTTTCCCGGAGCATGGCACTGCCTGCTTGATGAAATATATGCGGGCGATTAGTTTCGACCCAACCCACCAACATCTCTGGTACAACACAATTAATCGCAGCTGCCCCCTGACTTCCCCCCAAAACTAGGATATTTAGTGGTCGATCCTCTTTAAAATTTTGCAAGGTACTTTCTGTCTTATTTAAACAAACGATGGAATTTCGCAAAGGATTCCCTGTGAATTTAACCCTATTGCTCGAATTGAAAGTACCAGGAAATGACTCCAGTACACGATCGGCAAAACGACCTAATATCTTGTTTGTTATCCCGGCCACGGCATTTTGCTCGTGAATCAGCAGCGGTTTGCGCATCAGCCTAGCGGCTATGCCTGCTGGCCCACAAACAAACCCGCCCATGCCCAATATGCAATGCGGTTTCACCTTGCTTATAACCCTGATGGATTGGGCAAAGGCTTTCAGCAACATAAAAATAGCTAGTATTTTATGAAGCAAATTCGAACCTCGCAGCCCCCTTACCGAAATACGGTGTAATACGTATGGAGTACCTGCTAATAATTCATTCTCCATGCCCTGAGAAGTACCCAACCATTCAACGTTTACCGATCGGTTTGTCAAAGCATCTGCAATTGACAAAGCCGGAAACACGTGCCCTCCAGTGCCCGCAGCCATAATTAACACCGTTAATTTTTGGGATTTCACGGTGGTTAACATTCGCTTTCGTTTCTTGCAGCCTGACTCGTCAAGGCATTTAGCTGGAATTCCGTTTCGTATTGGATCCGTACCAACAACGCAACCATGAAGCAGCTCACAATCAGGCTGGCTCCTCCATAAGATAAGAATGGAAGAGTTAATCCCTTGGTCGGTAATAGCCCGATATTGACACCAATGTTTATTATGGCTTGTCCAGCAAACAACAAAGCCAACCCGTAAGCAAGGAAGGCCTCAAACAAGTAGCCCTTCTTTTCAGCTGCCTTGCCGATAGCGAATGCATAGTGGATCAAGAGACAGAACAACGTAACGACGAATGCGACTCCAACCAACCCTAATTCTTCTCCAATAATAGCCAAAACGAAATCGTTATGGGCTTCAGGGAGGAAATAGAGTTTCTGGATACTATTTCCGAGACCAACACCTAGCCATTCTCCACGACCGAAAGCAATTAATGCTTGGGTGAGCTGATACCCCCCTTCGTAAACGTTTTCAGCTGCCCAAGGATTGAGGTAAGAAGAAAATCTCAGAATTACATAGGGTTTCGTGAACTTGAGATAAGTTATGGCCCCGACGAATACGAGCAGCATTAAGATGAAACGGTAAAGTTTAGCGCCAGCAAGAAATATCATGCAGAAAGCCGTGAGTATAAGTATGAACATAGCGCCATGATCCGGTTCGAGCTGAAGTAGAGCAGCGGCTGCTCCAATCAATAACAATGGCTTCAAAAACCCAGACCATTTTTCCCGTACCTCCATCAGGTGTCGCTCCAAAAACGCAGCCAAGTAGATCACAATGAATACTTTCGCCAGCTCCGACGGTTGCAGGTTAAAAAACCCAAGATCAATCCAGCGCGCGCTTCCATTGACAATCTTCCCAATTCCAGGAGTCAGAACCAGTAGCAACAGTACATAAGAACCCATTAACAAGAACCAGCTCGATTTACGCCAAAAGCTAAGTGGAGTGGTTAATGTGAATACTAAAGCAATCAGGCCGACCAGAGCGAAGACGCCCTGTCGTTTGAAGTGATAGAAGGGATCACCGTATTGAGCACTGGCGAGTTCTACCGAGGCAGAAGTCATCATCAACAACCCGCTTACTAATAACAAACTGCTGATCAGTAGTAGGGGGTTCAATGGCCTAGAGTGCCTTAGCAAAAACTCTTTTTCTATTGCGACAGTTGCCATACTCATTAAAGCCGCCCCACGGATTGAATGAAAGCTTGACCACGTTCTTGAAAATTCTGAAACATATCGAAACTGGCACAAGCCGGCGAAAGCAGAACTGCATCTCCTGGAGCAGCATGCTCAAGCGCAACTGATACAGCATCCTGCATATCATTCGCAAAATAAGTCTGTATGTCATTATCGAATTTTGCAGCCATCTCAACTGCATCTTGTCCAATCAAGATTACTTCTTTTCCCCAACGGTTTATCATTTGAACCAGGGGCCGAAAATCCGCCCCCTTACTAAGGCCACCAGCAATAAGCAGGATATGCCCGCTTATAATTTGGCCCAACCCTTCAACCGCTGCCATGGTTGCACCAACATTTGTACCTTTTGAATCATTGTAGAATTCAACACCTCGTATGTTTGCTACCCACTGGCACCGATGGGGTAATCCTTCAAATTCTTTGATTGCGGCCCTGATGTATTTCATGTCAATACCCAGTGACATAGCTAATCCCGCGGCGGCTAATACATTTTTAATATTGTGTTGGCCGAATACCTTTAATTCATTAACCGACACAAGTTTTTCAAATTGAAATGCCAAATATTGGTCCCCATCCTCTTCTAGTAATCCCAAGCCATTAGCTCCTGGGCGACTGAACCCATAATCCCAGACCGGTAACCCGAGTTTTTTTTGTGGGTAGCTGTAATCATCATCGCGATTTATCAAGACTTGTTTACAGCCATTAAAAACTCGCAATTTCGCTCGGTGGTATTCTTCTATGGTCTCGTACCTATCCATATGATCTGGACTTAAATTTAGGATTGCTGCCACTTCAGCACTTAACTTTTCTGTGGTTTCCAATTGAAAGCTGGACAACTCGAGGACATAAAAATCTTTCTTTCCCTCTCCTAGCAAATCGAGTGCCGGCTTAAAATTAGCACCATCGAGATTGCCGCCTAGCCCATATTTTTTCCCGGCTTTTTTCAGAATTTCTGCAAGAATTGAGACTACTGTGCTTTTACCGTTTGATCCTGTGATTCCAATAATAGGTGTGGTCACCAACTTAGAAAAAATATCAATATCCCCAGTTACTGGCACACCGGCGCACCTTGCCGCAACAATTTCAGATGTGTTTAAACTTACCCCCGGGCTCACTACCAATTCTCTCGCATTCTTAAAGGTATCCAGAAAGAACCCTCCCACTTCGTATTCCGTAGCAGGAAACTGTTCTATTAATTCCGTCAATCCTGGTGGATCATCCCTATTATCCACGACTTTGTATGGCTTTCCTTTCGAAGCGAAATACTTGGCGCACGAGAGACCGGTGCTCCCCAACCCGACAATTACACTAATACGGTTTGAAGATTGTTCTACCACCTATATCTTGGCCCCTTTGTTCTCAACGCAGCTTCAATGTTGCCAAACCGAATAACACCAGCATGACCGTTATGATCCAAAACCGCACAATGACTCTAGGTTCAGGCCACCCTTTTAATTCAAAATGATGGTGTAGTGGAGCCATGCGAAATATTCGTTTTCCAGTCAGCTTAAAAGATGCCACCTGCAGGATTACCGACACAGTTTCCATTACGAAAACTCCACCCATAATGAACAAAACTATTTCGTGCCGAGAGACAATCGCCATCACACCCAGTGCTGCACCTAAAGCTAGTGCGCCTACGTCTCCCATGAAAATCTGTGCCGGATATGTGTTAAACCATAGAAACCCCATGCCTGCGCCGACTAGTGCTCCCGCAAATATTACTATTTCACCGGAACCGACTACGTTCGGAATGTTGAGGTACACCGAAAACTCACCATGGCCAGCGAGATAGGAAATGATTCCAAGAGCACCACCTACCATCACTGTTGGTAGAATAGCCAACCCATCAAGTCCATCCGTTAAATTGACAGCATTACTAAATCCCACGATTACAAAGTAGCTGATCACTACATAGAATATGCCTAGGTCGATAGCAACATCTTTAAAAAAAGGTACGATATATTGAATCTCCACAGAACTCAGCGCAGTGTAATAAAGCACTATAGCCGCAGTAAGACCGATAACTGACTGCCAGAAGTATTTCCACCGTGGCGACAAACCAGCGGGATCTTGCTCGAAAACCTTGCGATAATCATCTACCCAGCCAACAGTGCCAAACAGTATGGTAACCAGTAAAATGATCCATACGTAATGATTAGTAAGGTCAGACCATAACAATGTACTCATGGCGATACTGACCAGAATTAAAGCTCCGCCCATGGTTGGAGTTCCAGCCTTACTGAAATGAGTCTCAGGCCCATCTTCCCGGACCACCTGTCCAATCTGATGGTAGTTAAGTTGGCGTATCATTGTGGGTCCAATAATCAACGAGACACCAAGTGCAGTTAGAATACTAAAAATACCTCTTACCGTGATGTATTGCAGAACGGTGAAGTTATTGTCAAACTGAATTAAGTAATCCGATAACCAAACCAGCATTAGTCGCCCCCGCTTTAAGTCAATTCGCTAACGATTGTTTCCATCTGCGTGTCACGCGATCCCTTTACTAGGAATACTGTGTCATTACTAGCTATCTCTTTACAGGCTGCAAGCAAATCACTCTTGCTAGCGAAGTGTCGTGCGTTGTCACCGAAGGCTTGAACTGCAAACCGTGATTTTTCACCTACTGCCCAGAATTCGTCTACCCCTGCTATAGCTGCATATTTGCCCACTAACGCATGCGCCGAAGCAGATTCCTGGCCCAGTTCTTTCATGTCACCAGCAATCAAGACTCTCATTCCGCTAAATGACATTAACACATCGATTGCCACGAAAAATGAATTCGGGCTGGCATTATACGTATCATCAATTAAACGGCTGCCAAAGAGCGCGCATTTAGCTTCTAGTCGACCCCCGATCGGACCCAAATTCGCCAAGCCTTTTTGAATGTCATCTAGCGTCGCTCCCGCTTCCATTGCAGCACTTGCTGCAGCCACGGCATTACCCACGTTATGGCAACCGAGTAGTTTCAAACTCAACCTACGTTTACCAGCTGGGCTGTTTAGGGTAAAAGACACACAACCTCCATTCCCCATAAGCACATTACTAGCAAAGTATTCCACAGGACCATTATTACTATTGCATGCACTGAACAAAACTACTCTTCTGGATTTTGCACGCTCTATCCATTGGTTCGCGTTTGGATCCATCAAGTTCAGAATCACGGTACCTTGTGGTGAGACACTATCTATGATTTCGCCTTTGGCTTCTACGATTCCTTGCAGGCTGCCAAAGCCCTCAATATGTGCTGAGCTGGCATTGGTAATTAGAGCTATATTAGGAAGCGCTTTATCAGCGCTGAAGGCAATTTCACCAGCTCTATTTGCCCCCATTTCTATAACCGCAAATTCGTGTTTTTCATTCAATTGAAGAAGTGTTAACGGAACTCCGATGGTATTATTCAGATTGGCATGTGTAACCAATGTACTTGCCTGGTTACTAAGCATCCGGTGTATCATTTCCTTTATAGTTGTCTTACCCTGACTGCCGGTCAGGGCTATCACTTTGGCAGAACTCCGCTGGCGGTTTAATTTCGCAATTTCACCAAGGGCGGCATGAGTATCCGGCACTCGCAACATCGGACAATCGATATCCAATTCTTTGGATACGATCGCCCCCGAAGCTCCCTTGGTTATAGCCTCTGCTACAAAATCATTGCCATCGAATCTATCACCACTTAAAGCCAGGTACATGTCCCCACGACTGAGCGTTCGGCTATCGGTGGACAGTTGGGAGAACGCAATATCCCCCCCCATGAGTTCGCCATCTAATTTTTGAGCCAGCGCAGATAAATTAATCATTTCTATCAAACCTTCTAAGCCTCACCGATTACTAATAATTCGCTTTTGTAAAGCGAGCCGCACTTGGTTTGCATCACTGAACATAATCTTGTTCCCACCTACGTCCTGATAATTTTCATGCCCTTTGCCGGCCACTAGTACTAGATCGCCGGCTTCCGCATTCTGGATTGCATAGTCAATTGCCTCTGCCCTATCTCTGATCACTTTTACATCTGAAGGATTTCGAATGCCAGACAGAATGTGTTGAACGATCTCGTCACCTTGTTCGTTTCTGGGATTATCGTCGGCAATAATTAGTCGATTGGCGTTTTGTTCGGCAATTTCGCCCATTATCGGGCGCTTCCCCTTATCTCGATTGCCTCCACAACCGAAGACACACCAAATATCACCATCGAAGTGATCACGCAGCGCTAATAGTGCGCTCTTCAACCCATCCGGTGTATGGGCATAATCAACCAAGGCAGTTATTTCTTGGCTATCACCAATAATCTCCATGCGCCCCGTTACTGGTTTCAGTTTGGAGATACATTCGCAAAGTTTAGCTAGGTCAAGATCTCGCTTACGAGGCAAATATTTGATGAGGGTTGCGACAGTGGCTAAAAGGTTACTGAAATTAAAGTAACCAATTAATTTGCCACTAACATGACCCGTACCTGCAGGAGTGACTATATCAGCTTCGAATCCCTGTCGATTAAGCGACAGGCTTTCAGCGTAAACAGTAGCTAAAGGATTTCTAATACTGTATGTAACAATATCAACTCCTTTCTCAATGCTATTAAGAATAGGCAAAGCATAAGGATCATCCAAGTTGATAATCGCGCAACGTAATCCTTCTTTTGTAAACAATTTTTTCTTGTTTTCGGCATAAGCTTCTATGCTTTCGTGATAGTCGAGATGATCTCGCGTGAGATTCGTAAATATGCCAATATCGAATCGTACAGCTTCGACCCGTTTTTGGTGCAATCCAACTGAAGAGACTTCCATCGCTACTGGATCTAAATGATTAGCCTCCATTTCCGCTAGAGCCATCTGTGTAAAGACTGCATCCGGTGTGGTTAATTGGGTTTCTTTCAATTCCCCATAAACACCATAACCCAATGTACCAATAACCCCACACTTGTAGCCGAGCTCTGAGAGAGCTTGCGCAATAAACTGACTGCAACTGGTTTTTCCATTGGTGCCAGTTATCCCAAATACACTAAGCTTCACACTCGGCCGGGAGTAAAAACGGCCTGCTATTTCACTGATCTTGGCCAACAGATTATCAACCGCGATGATGGCAACACCTCGATCAACCCTGAAACCTCCCCACTCACCCCCGGATTCAGCGAGCACTGCAACACAGCCTAATTCTATGGCTTGATCGATATAATTCCGCGCATCGTGATTGCGCCCGAAATAAGCTAGAAATAGATCACCCTTTGTAAGCAACCTACTATCTATCTGCATACCAGTAACTGTCACATTCAATTCATTCGGTAATGAATCAGGCAATTCGACCAAACCGCTAATCAAGTCAAGCAGGGGTACACTAGGATTCAATTTTTCCGCCGTATTCATGATTTAATTGAAGAAAGCTCTGGTTTCTGATCTGCCGGAATATTGTCCGGTGCGATATTAAGTATGCGCATAGCTCCAGCCACTATCTTCGAAAATAAGGGAGCTGCCACCTGTCCCCCATAATGTTCCTCGCCCTTTGGCTCATTCACTACGACAACGACAACTATTTGTGGGTCCGAAGCAGGAGCGATTCCGACAAAAAGTGAATTATGCAGATTTTCTTCATAGCCAAACTCCCCTACTACGTGCGCCGTACCTGTTTTGCCTGCCACAGTATAAAAAGGCACATTGGCTTCGATAGCCGAACCCCCCTGGTTAGAGTCCACTACAGTTTTCAGGATCTCTAGTATTTGATTACTGATTGTTTCACTCAATACCCTTTCACGAGGCAGCGCTTCTATCGCATTGTCACTAAGTTTGAGTAATGAGACAGGTTTGCGAACGCCTCCATCGGCTATAACTGAATAGGCTTGAGCAAGTTGCAATGCTGATGATGACAGACCGTAACCAAAAGAAAGTGTTGCTGTTTCAATACGACTCCAGCGTCGCAGATTGGGTAATACCCCACTACGTTCACCGGGGAAACCGGTTCCGGCTACTTGCCCAAATCCTACCCGCTCCAATACATCACGAATCGGTTCCGCCCCAATTTTCAGCGCTATCTTGCTCGAACCAATATTACTGGATTTAGTAACGACTTTTTCGACTGTTAATGTACCGTAATCGAATAAATCCTTAACCTCATCAATTCCTATCATCATCCAACCGGGGCTCGTTTCCACTAGCGTCTCAGGGGTGTAAAACCCTGACTCAAGCGCGGCTGCGATGGTGAATGCTTTTATTGTTGAACCCGGTTCAAATACATCAGTGATAGCGCGATTCCGCAGTACACTAAAATCAACCATGTTAGATTTGTTATGAGGGTTATAGGAAGGTTGATTAACCATAGCAAGGACTTCACCAGTGCGCACATCTAATACCACCACCGAAGCAGCTTTGGCACGTCGAGTAATAAATTCTTCCTTGAGCTCCCGGTAGGCGATATTCTGTAGACGAAAATCGATACTAAGCTCCAGATTCTTGCCAGGCTGAGCGGTTTCTATCGTATTCAGTTCTTTTATAATGTGCCCACGGGGGTCTTTCATGACCTGGCGCCTACCAGGAATACCACGCAGCCACTTGTCATAGGTTAATTCAAGTCCCTCCTGACCAATATCGTCGACATTACTGAAGCCAACCAGGTGTGCCGTAACCTCCCCTTGCGGATAGAATCGCTGATACTCCTGCTGAGCATAGACCCCGTCGATTTGACTTTCTAATATCTTTCCAGCATCAGCTGGCGACAACCGTCTCTTTGCATAGAGAAACTCACGTGTCACATTCTTCTCAATGCTACTAGCAAGAACTTCTGCATTCAGCTCAAGTTCCTCAGCCAAACGATTAATTACTTGGGTCTCGCCAATAATTTGACCTGGGTTTACCCAGATTGACTGAACCGGAGTGCTAACTGCAAGTGGCTCACCATTGCGATCAGTAATCAAACCTCGATTAGCAGCGAGAGGCACCGTTCTGATCGTGCGGGCATCTCCTTGCCTCTGCAGGAAGTCTCTTTCCAGAATATGTAAGGTGCTAACTTTCCAACCAATGGCAGTTACACAGAGCAACATGGCAAACAACACCAAGTGAAGTCGCCAGAATTGAAAAACGCGACTATTTCTCCCTTCAATCATGTTGCACCATTACGATATTCGATAGCTCCGGCACTTCCATTTGCAGTTGATTGACGGCCTTTCTTTCAATACGTCCTTCCAAGCCAAACGTACTTTGTTCTATCAACAATTGGCCCCATTCAGTTTCGAGTTCATTGGATTGATCTTTAAGTTCCTGTAGCCCGTTGAAAGCAAAACGATTCTGATGGGCTGTGTAGACAACTGACAATCCTGAACTGAGCACAGCAACGAGCAAAACTGCCAAACCCAGACTTCTGGGACGAATCAAACCTGACCACTGCAAGATGGAAGGCGGCTTGGTTATTTCCTTTCCTAAACCCCTACCATTCCTTCGGCTTATTCTAGTGCTAGCTTGCATCGATACCTTTTTAGCCTCCTTGAAACCTAGGCAATTTTTTCAGCTACTCGCATTAAGGCACTTCTAGCTCGGGAATTTCTTTCTATTTCACTAGCAGAAGCCTTAATTGGTTTACCAATAGTCTTTAACCTGGGATTAAGCATTTCCGAGGTCACAGGGAGATTTCGTGGGAAATTATCACCCTTAGCCTGCGCGCTAATGAATTTCTTGACTATTCGGTCTTCCAACGAATGAAAGCTGATCACAACCAGACGTCCGCCAACTTTCAATACCGATAGCGCTTGTGACAATCCTTTTTCGATTTCCTCAAATTCCTGATTAATGAAAACCCGAATAGCTTGAAACGACCTCGTGGCTGGGTGCTTGCCCTTCTCCCAAGCGGGATTGGCTTGCTTTACAATATCTGCAAGCTGCCTCGTGGTTAGAATTGGCTCTAAGTCACGCTCACGAACAATGCGTCTCGCTATGCGCCTTGAAAATCTTTCCTCACCAAATTTGAACAACACATTGGCAATTTCTTTTTCAGGGGCTGAATTTATCCAGTGGGAAGCACTATTTCCATCTAAAGGATTCATCCGCATGTCCAGAGGACCCTCTTTCATGAAACTGAACCCCCTTTCTGCAGTATCCAACTGTGGCGAAGAAACGCCGAGATCAAACAAAACTCCACTGACTTTTCCTTGGATATTTTTTGATACTGCCAGCTCTCCAAGTTGACTAAATGGTGCATGTGCTACCTCTAGTCGCGCATCCTGCTGTTGTAGTTGTATAGCTTCATCAATTGCTTCTGGATCTCTGTCGACAGCAATCAACCTACCCTCTGCACCCAACTGTTTAAGGATTGCTTTGCTGTGACCGCCTCGCCCAAACGTAACATCGATAATAACTCCACCCGGAGTTATATTAAGAACCGATATGGCTTCATTTTTAAGAACAGTCTCGTGAAGCGAATTGCCGGTCACTGGTTCGACTCACCTAAAACGCCAAGGATCTTAACTTGTCGGGTAACTCCCCTTCTGTTGAAGATTCAGATAACCATTGATCTCTTTGTTCATTCCAGCCGTCTTGGTCCCATATCTCGAGTTTTTTCCCTTGTCCTATTAAGCACACATGTTTTTCCAACTTCGCATAAAATCGTAATTCCTGCGGCAACAAGATTCTTCCGCTACTGTCTAATTCCAAGTCATTTGCATGACCTATCAGCAAGTGTTTTACACGTTGGGACATTGAGTCAAAGCTTGGTAGAGATTCAATCTGACGTTCGATTTGCTCCCATTCGGTGAGCGGATACAAAAGAAGGCAGCAATGATTAGTATCGATTGTGACAATGAGGTGTCCTGAGCAGTAATTGACTAATTGCTCACGATAGCGGGCAGGCATGGCCATGCGCCCTTTCGCGTCCAAGTTAATGGTATTGATGCCGCGAAACACTCGCTGTCCCCTTATAATCGGAAAAGACTTACTGCGATTTATCCATTATAACCCACAATAAGACAATAATTTCCACTTTTCACCACAAAGACACACTATAGGCACACTCATCTCACTGTGCAAGCACTATTTCTATGATTTTTTTACGAAATTTCGGGTTCTTGTCTTTAAAAAAGGCGTCTCTAGAAGGTCTTGCAGCAATCAAATTCTCAAAAAATGTCTAAATACAGCATGCTATCTATGTCATTTAATCTGCTTTCTTCAAAATCTTCGGAATTAAGGGAGAGAGTCAGCCTATAAGCCGGGTTCTGTCGAGGACAATTATTCATCTGCAGCCAGTGTCACCACTGCCTTTTAGCGGCCTACCCGAATCCAATGCGAGCTACATTGAAGGATTCCTATTTGGCCTTGCTCCGGGTGGGGTTTACCAAGCCGCGAGCTGTTACCAGTCGCGCGGTGCGCTCTTACCGCACCATTTCACCCTTACCCAACTACTCGTGAGTAATCAGGCGGTATATTTTCTGTTGCACTGGCCGTGGGTTCGCACCCCCCAGGTGTTACCTGGCACCCTGCTCTATGGAGCCCGGACTTTCCTCCACCTGTTTCCTTGGATAACGCCAGGCGATAAACAAAGAAGCACAGGCAGCAATTGCCCAGCTGACTCGTCTCCAGCCTAATTGAGAAGTGACATTAACTCAAGGGTCGTTCCTATTCTTCGGCATCTTCAGCGAGCGCTAGGGCATAAAGTTGATTTTTACGTGCTGCGAAAACGTGGCTACTGATGGATACAGCTCGATTCAGGGACAAATCTTTACGCAAGATTTTGATCAAATCCAGGGCTTGCTGCCGCTGATACGCATCAAGTAATTCTGGTTCACAGCCAGCAACCACAATCACAAATTCCCCCTTTTGCTGGTCTCTGTCCTCTCCCAACCAAATTAACCCTTTCTGTACTTCACCAAAAAAATGCGATTCAAATTTCTTAGTGAGTTCCCTTCCTATAAAAATTTGCCTTTCTTTCCCCAAAATTTCGCTCAATGCAGCCATGGTCTTAACTACTCGATGAGGCGATTCATAGAACACTAAGGTTCGCGATTCAAAAGCCAACTCTATTAGCCTTTTATTCCGCGCAGAAGCCTTAGCTGGTAAAAACCCTTCAAAAATAAACTTATCTGTGGCCAGCCCAGCTACGCTAAGGGCTGCTATTACAGCACTAGCACCCGGGATGGGTCTGACCGTGATTCCGGACTTCCTTGCCAGCCTTACGAGCCTATAACCAGGGTCAGAAATGAGAGGTGTCCCAGCATCGGACACCAAGGCTACGGATTGTCCCTGTTGTACCCGCAGTAATAGCTTATCCGCTTTTTTTGCATCACTGTAATCGTGGTAAGCAGTTAGTGGGGTATCTATTTTAAGCTGATTCAATAGCTTGCGCGTATGGCGAGTGTCTTCTGCAGCAATAATGTTTACATTTGCAAGCACTTCTGCGGCCCGCTGACTGACGTCATCAAGATTTCCAATAGGAGTGGCAACAATAAAGAGTATTCCAATATTAGTCATTTACAGCCGTTTGCTTTCTCTAAAATATTGCCCGTTTCTTAAACTTGTATTAATCTTTTTTATTAATAGCTATTCTACTTTGCGTAACGTGATGGAAACCACAATAACTTACTATTTAACTCGTCTAGCCCTGGTGGTTATAGGCGCATCAGGAGTCGGATGTAGTATAGATCCGACCAATACTATTGAGGAAACCTCTGCAAAGGAGTCTACAACAGAGTTTATTGACGGACTATTGGCCGCGGCACAAACCCAATCCGGAACGGCGGCCTTCGTTCTCACGCTGCAAGCGTTCGAAACCATGCTAGAAGCGGGGTTCATTGAGAGAGCACAGCTTGAAGCGGAGCAACGTAATTTGTCTGAAGATGTTTCCACAGATTTACGTTTACGCTACGCAATGGTTCGAGCGAGACTGGACTTACAATCCGGTAATACCGATACAGCGATACGCTGGTTGAGGGGCTCGCTGGCATCTGGCGCGGACGCCAAGTCAGAGCTAGGAAGGGAGTACTTCATACTTTTAGGCGATACCTTGATGGAAGTGGGACAGAACATTCCAGCAATTGAAGCCTACGCAGCCTCCTCAACAAACGGATGGGATAATGGAACTTCAGAATTATTCGACAAATTGTGGGCTGCCTTGACCGGCCTAGACACCGAAAAACTTGCTAACCTAGCTGAAGAAGCAACCAGTTACGAATTGAGAGGTTGGATTGAACTGGCCCGCACGGTCAGGGTCGACGAGTTCAGCATCCGCAGGCAGTTAGATTCAATAGCGCAATGGAAGCGCGTATGGGCGCGCCATTCTGCTGTCAATCAGCTTCCTGACGCACTCGTTGAACTCCAGCAAACCTGGAACCAACGCCCTTCCCATATAGCTCTCATCCTTCCCTTACAACAGCCAGCGGGTAACGCAATTCAGGAAGGATTCCTGAGTGCATACTACCAAGCACTCGGGATATCACGAGAAGTGCCACGCATATCGGTCTTTGACAGCAGCACCGTAACTTCTATTTTTCCAATCTATGATGAGGCTACTACCAGTGGGGCAGATTTAATCATTGGACCTTTGAATAAACAATTTGTTAACCAACTCGCACAATTGCCTGAGCTTCCCGCAACCACACTGGCTCTAAACTATAGTGATACCCCACCTTTGGATAAGGAAAAACTGTTTCAATTTGGCTTAGCACCAGAAGATGAAATCGGCCAAATTGTGCAGTTAGCTTGGGAGGCCGGATACAGGAATGCGGCATTAATTGCACCGAGCTCGGAAGATTACCTCCGATTGCAGGGGTATTTCTCAAGGCGGTGGGCAGCGGAAGGTGGCGCCGTAGTATCCGAGGAAACTTTCAATGATGAAAGCAGCTTCGCGGACATCATAAAACGATTAATAGCGATCGACTCGAGCGAAGCCCGCGCTGATAGGCTTCTGAATTTGCTTCCTCGAAATAATATGGAGTTCATTCCTCGCCGAAGAAATGATATCGACTTCATTTTCCTAATAGCTAACCCTCGGCAGGGGCGGCAAATTAAACCAACGCTCGCATTCTATTTTGCAGGAGATGTGCCTGTATATTCCCTGCCATCAATCTATGATGGCCAAGACAATCAGAGTGAAAATAGCGATCTTGACGGTATTGTATTTGCAGACGCACCGTGGGTTTTACAAGAATCAGATGAACTTAAGGTGGAAATGAACACGAATCTGCGACAAGCCCAAGGTTCATTACAGCGACTTCGAGCTATGGGAGTTGACAGTTTTCGGTTATATCCGAGGCTGAAGCAATTTGCCAACCAAAGAGTTAACTCAATACAGGGCACTACCGGCAAATTACAAATGTCAGAAGGACAGCGGATTCACCGCACACTAAATATGGCACAATTTGAAAGTGGCCTCGCTCGTGAATATAGAATCGATGGAAATGGTAGTAGATAATTAATCACTCCAAAGATTTGGAACGACTTAGCCTGAAGCCTGCAAAAGAAACTAACGCCGTATATCTTTTGTTTCACTCCTTCCCTGCCGCAATTCCAGCCAAAGCAAATTTGATGTAATTGGTGTTGACCACTGGCAATCGAGAATAAATTGGATAAAATTCGTGTTCTCCTGCAACTTTCGCGAACTCGGACAAGTCCAATGTTCTGGGAATTAGACCAATCTCTGGGCAAGCCTAGGTAACAATGACCCCAAAGTGGCCGATATAGGTAAATATTTTTTATAAATTGCATCTTCTGGACTATTAATGGACTTGCAGGCACGAATCAGTAGGCATTTCGAGGAAAGTATCGAAATCAAGGAGAAAGCCGCGGATATATTGGTTAACCCAATTCATCATGCCGGTAATAAGATGGTTCAATGTCTGCTAAACAATGGGAAAATTCTCAGCTGTGGTAACGGCGGATCCGCGGGCGACGCTCAACACTTTTCTGCCGAATTAGTAAACCGATTCGAGAAAGAGCGTCCCGCACTACCGGCTCTTGCGTTAACAACGGACAGTTCAACATTGACTGCTATCGCGAATGACTACGACTATAGCCAAATTTTTTCAAAACAGATCGCCGCCCTCGGACAATCTGGAGACATACTATTAGCAATCTCAACGAGCGGCAATTCCGCTAATGTAGTGGAAGCGATAAACGCAAGCCATGATAGGGAAATGTCTATAGTTGCGTTAACGGGGAAAGACGGGGGTCCTATGGCCCAACTTTTGAATGAGCAAGATATTGAAATCCGGATTCCCTCAGACCGGACAGCAAGAATACAAGAAGTCCACTTGGTGGTGATCCATTGCCTTTGTGACTTTATTGATACCCAATTATTTGGAGGAGATGACGTATGAATTTTTTCAGGGTCTTTATAATCCTATTGCTAATTGTTTCCAGCTCGTGCACCACCATTCTGGTTCAAACCACGGGAGAACAGGGCATCCAAGAAGATCCGACTGAACGTACCGTAGGTGCTGTCGTTGATGATCAATTGATTGAGACTAAGGTAAAAGTAAACATGAGGTCCCAAGAGCCAGCCTTCAGACAAGCTAGCTTTGATGTAATCAGTCATAATGGTGTTGTACTGCTAGTGGGCCAGGTAGAATCTAAAGCCCTCAAAACTCGTGCCAGCGAAATCGCATCTCAGGCTAGCTCCAAAATCAAGAGAATTCACAACGAATTAGAAGTCGCAGGCCGCACCAGCCTACTCTCTCGCACTAATGACACATGGATTGCCACCAAAGTGCGTACCTTGATTTTTACCGACGGCGATGTGCCGTCGGATCAGGTACGAGTCGTTGCTGAAAATGGTGCCGTATATCTGATGGGACTGATCAGTCAAACAGAGGGCGACAACGCAGCTAATCTGGCTCGCAACATCTCGGGGGTAACCAAAGTTGTAAAGGTTTTCGAATATGTTAGCGAGTCTTAAGAAGTCCCGCTCTTAAACAGCGTTACTTGACTAACCGAAGGGGCGGTTTCTTAGAAGATGGTCCCTTTTTGCGACCTCCAGGTTTAACTTTTAGATCATCGGGCCCCGGCGGTGAAGGGGGTTTTGGTATATCCCCTTCCCCATCAAAGACCATGCCCTGCCCGTTTTCCTTGGCGTAAATTACAGTAACCGCTCCCACGGGTACGTAGACCTTCTTGGGGATACCTCCAAACCGGCCGTCAAAATCGATAGCCTCATTGCGTATCGAAAGATTCTGAACCGCATTTGGCGAGATATTCAAAATGATTTGACCATCTTTTACGTGTTCCTGCGGAACCTCTACACCATCCTCGAAAGCATTAACCATGATATAAGGAGTGCATTCATTCTCGAGTATCCATTCATACAGTGCACGAATCAGATAAGGCCGACTGGGAGTCATGGTCATTACAAGTATCCCGAATATAGGTCTTCGAAGACCGCTAGACCATCTCCTTCTCTTGTTCAGAAAGACTAGCCATCACTGATTCGCGCTCAAAAAGCCGATCCCGATAATCCAGCAAAGGTTTGGTGGTCTTCGTTTTAGGCAATTCAATTCCCATAACCGGCAAGCGCCACAGAATTGGCGTAACGCAGCAATCAACGATGGTGAACTCGTCACTCATGAAGAATGGCTTCTCTCCAAAGATCGGAGCAATAGAAATAAGGCTCTCGCGCAAATCCTTACGCGTTTTTTCAACTTGGGAGGACGTACCGGAACCCACTATGATGGAATCAACCAATGAGCACCAATCTTTCTGGATACGAAAAATCCAAAGCCGACTCTGCGCTCGCGCAACCGGATAGACAGGAAACAACGGCGGATGTGGAAAGCGTTCATCAAGATATTCCATCATGATGTCTGCTTCATAAAGGACGAGATCACGATCGACTAGAGTCGGTAGCGTGTTATAAGGATTAAGCGCCGCCAGATCTTCAGGTTTATTGTCTGAGTCCACATCAATAGTTTCAACTGCTACCCCTTTTTCCGCCAGAACGATACGCACTCTATGGCTATAATGACTCGTCCCATCCGAATAGAATGTCATGGAAGATCTCTTTGCGACCACACCCATAATTAAACCTCTGTAGTTAATAAGCTTTTAGTTGTCAGCCCGATGAAAAGTGACTAATGGTAGTCCTTCGAGAACTCTCGGCCCATTAATGCCGTAAGAATATAGAGCATGCCGAGAAATACTAGCACCCAAATACCAATGTTTTGTCGCTGATCACGAATCGGCTCGCCAATGTAATACAGAAAGTTAACCAAATCAGCAATAGCCGTATCGAATTCTTCCTCAGACATTAATCCTGTCCCTTCGACATGTTGAAGTTCACATTGTGCAGGATCTCCGGTTCCGTGATTATAACAACTAACGTTGCCCTGCAGCTCATGAAGCACGTTAGGCATACCTACATTAGGAAAAGTCTTGTTATTAGCGCCCAAAGGCCTGACAGGATCGTTATAAAAAGACTTTAAATAAGTATATAGCCAATCGGCTGTGTGCACTCTGCCTGCCAAGGTTAAATCGGGAGGAGCTGCGCCAAACCAGTTTTGAGCGTCCTCTTCAGATATCGCATTTTCCATTAGGTCTCCGATGAGTGAATCATCGAACACCAGATTTTCCAAAACTAGGTCATGTGGGATCTCGAGATCATCAGCGGTACGTTCGTAACGGGCATAACCTAAAGCGTGGCAACTTATACAATAGTTCATGTAATACTTAAAGCCACGTTGCAGAGAATTCTTATCACCAAAATCGGTTTCAACATGTTTCAGATTCAAGTTACCAGCAGATGCAGCTTCAGCTGCTACCAACATCAGCGGCAACATAACCAACACAATCAGCAGTAAGATGCTGCCAATAAACTGTGGAATGCTGATCCAGCGGTCAGTAACGCGTTCTGGTGGCTCAGACGCTCTTTCAGCCCGAGTGTAGAAGGGCATGAGCAAAAAATACAAAAAATAGATAACGGTCATAATTTGGGCCAGCTGAGTCTTCACCGGGCTCACGGCTTGCGTTCCCAGTACGCCCAGAATGATGAAGCTGACCACGAACATAAGTAACGCAATACGACTGTACCAGCCTTTGTATCGCATGGACCTTACCGAGCTTTTATCCAGCCACGGCAGTACAAAAAGGATGGCGATGGCACTGAACATCACCAGCATGCCCCAAAATTTCGCGTCGATACCAAAACCTGTCCATGTTACCGCGCGTAACATTGAGTAGAACGGCGTGTAGTACCAGACCGGTTGCACATGTTCTGGGGTTTTAAGTGAATCCGCTTCTTGGAAATTCGCAACTTCGAGGAAATAACCTCCCATTTCTGGCGCAAAGAAAACGATAGCGCAAAAGACAATGAGGAATAATACAACTCCAGGGAGATCATGATAGATGGTGTAGTAAGGATGGAACGGTACACCATCCAGCGGAATACCATCCGGTCCTTTGCTCCTTTTGATCTCTATTCCATCTGGATTGTTGGAGCCAACTTCATGCAACGCCAGCAAATGGAGTACCACTAAACCGAGAAGA
>JAKUTG010000090.1:0-8416 GCA_022447905.1 Pseudomonadales bacterium
TGAGCATACGAACTGGATGACTAGAATTCTTTTTCTGTTTCTGCCTCTGATCACGGCATTCACATTTGCCGCTGAAAATAACGCTCCTTATCTCTATATAATCGGCGTTGCCCAGGATGCTGGCTACCCCCAAGCTGGTTGTTATTCACCGCACTGCTTGCCGGGCTGGCAAGATGATTCACTTAAGCGTAGTGCTACCTCTATCGCTTTGATTGATCCTGTTTCGTCACGCAAGTATCTATTCGAGGCCACTCCCGATCTCCCTGACCAACTGTACGATTTGGAAGTAGAGGCTCCCGACGGGCTTTTCACCCTGGCCGGTGTGTTCCTTACTCACGCTCACATCGGCCACTACACAGGGTTAATGTTTTTTGGACACGAAGCAATGGGAACGTCTGCCATTCCTGTCTTTGCTATGCCTCGCTTTAAATCATTTCTTGAAACTAACGGCCCTTGGAGCCAACTAGTAGAACTGAATAACATAGAACTAATGCCACTACAGAACCAACGCGAACAACGATTGGGCCCGATATCTGTAATACCATTCACCGTACCGCATCGTGATGAGTATTCCGAGACTGTGGGATACCGTATATTAGGCCCCAACAAAAGCGCCATTTTTATTCCGGATATTAACAAGTGGTCCATCTGGGATACTGATATCACCGAACTCATAAAGGCGGTCGACTACGCTCTCCTGGACGCAACCTTTTACAAAGACGGCGAGCTCGGAAACCGGGATATGTCCCAAATACCCCATCCTTTCGTGACTGAAAGCATGGCGTTATTTGGAAACTTTACACCAGAGCAGCGCAATAAGGTCTGGTTCATCCATTTCAATCACACAAATCCCTTGCTGAATAGAGAGAGCGAGCAGGCCCAGTTCGTTCGTTCAGAAGGTTTTAACGTGGCAAGAGAGGGAATACGACTCCCATTATAACCAACTGTCATAACGCATCATGGAATCTAGCTCTTCTGATTCATGTTTCCTGAGAAAATATACTCTCGCTAATATTACATTGTGGCGACTTTTGTAATAACTTCTCCCTGCAAAAGCTAGTTTATTATCTGGAAAGGCCCTTTTTAATAATATGAAAACAATCAAAGGCCCAGCAATTTTCCTGGCGCAGTTTGCCTCTGACGATTCTCCTTTCAAGTCCCTGGATGAAATCGGAGCTTGGGCAGCCAAGCTTGGGTTCAAGGGCATCCAAATTCCCAGCTGGGATACACGGCTGTTTGACCTGACCCTTGCAGCGGAAAGCCAAAATTATTGCGACGAAGTAAAAGCTACTCTGGCCAAATACGATATTGAGATTACCGAACTATCCACCCACCTGCAGGGCCAACTAGTAGCCGTACATCCGGCTTATGACGAAATGTTCGATGGCTTTGCGGCGAAAGAAGTAAGAGGGAATCCGAAGGCACGTACCGATTGGGCAACGCAGCAGATGTTCAATGCCGCCAAGGCTTCGCTTCAACTAGGGCTTACTAACCACGCAAGTTTTCCTGGCGCCCTGGCCTGGCCTTATTTTTATCCCTGGCCACAACGTCCTGCGGGCCTTGTGGAAACTGCCTTCGATGAGTTGGCTAAACGTTGGTTACCAATCTTGAATGCGTTTGATGATGCTGGTGTGAATATCGGCTTCGAAATTCACCCGGGTGAAGACCTACATGACGGCATTACCTTTGAAATGTTTCTCGAGCGGGTTAACAATCATGCTCGATGCAATATCCTGTTCGATCCCAGTCACTTTGTATTACAGCAGCTCGATTACCTGGCTTTCATGGATGAGTATAGGGATCGGATCAAGCTGGTGCACATAAAGGATGCAGAATTTAATCCTACTGCCAAGCAGGGTGTCTATGGCGGTTATCAATCCTGGATTGATCGTGCCGGTCGTTTCCGCTCCCTCGGGGATGGCCAAGTGGACTTCAAGGGCATCTTCTCCAAGCTCGCCGCACATGACTTCGACGGCTGGGCAGTGCTGGAATGGGAGTGCTGCCTGAAACATCAGGAAGATGGAGCAAGGGAAGGCGCCGAGTTTATCTGCGATCACATCATTCATGTGGCAGAAAACGCATTCGACGATTTCGCTAACGCTGGGACAGACGAAGCGGCTAATAAACGCATTCTAGGTGTTAAATGAGTAGCGAAAAAATCAGGCTGGGAATAGTCGGTGGTGGGATTGGAGCCTTTGTAGGTAGTATCCATCGCATCGCCGCTCGCCTTGACGACCGCTACTAACTCTTGGCAGGTGCTTTCAGCAGCGAGCCAAACCGAGCCGCCGACTCTGCCGCTGAACTTGGAATCGATCCAAGGCGTGCCTACACAAGTTTCAAGGAAATGGCAAAGAAAGAAGGCAAGCTAAAACATGGAATCGAGGCCGTTGCTATAGTCACGCCCAACCATCTCCACTGTGCAGTAGCAAAAGCTTTCCTTGAGGCCGGCATCCACGTCATTTGCGATAAGCCGTTGTCATCAAGCCTTGAAGACGCGGAACAAATTGAGAAGCTCGTGGAAGGAAGTGGGCTAATCTTCGCCATTACCTACAACTATAGTGGGTACCCAATGGTGAGACATGCGCGGGAAATGGTTGCAGCTGGCAAGCTGGGAAATATTCGTGTAATTCAAGTCGAGTATGCCCAAGACTGGCTCGCCACGAATATTGAAGCCGAAGGCCAGAAACAAGCCGCTTGGCGTACCGATCCCGCACGGGCCGGCACCGGAGGTTCCATAGCCGATATCGGTACTCACGCTTTTCACCTGGCAGAATTCATCAGCGGACTGGAAGCCAAATCCCTGCTGGCCGATCTTGACACTTTTGTCGCCGGACGCAGCTTGGATGACAATGCCAATATCCTATTGCACTACAGTAACGGCGCCAAGGGCATGCTGTGGTCGAGTCAGGTTGCTAGCGGTCAGGAGAACGCATTACGTATTCGGCTTTTTGGCGACAAGGGAGGGCTAGAATGGGCCCAAGAAGATCCGAACTATCTGCAATACAGGCCGCTTCGGGAAACTCGCCAAATCCTGACGCGCGGTGGACCTGCTGTTGGCGAGACGGCAGCAAGAGCAACCCGAATCCCGGCTGGGCACCCGGAAGGCTTCCTGGAAGGCTTTGCCAATCTCTACCGAGATATTGCTGACATGATAGAAGCGGGTCGCACCGGCAAATCATTGACCACACTGGTACCAGATGTAACTGACGGCGTTAAAGGCGTTAGGTTCGTAGAGAAAGCCGTCAGCTCCAATGCCGCCGGATCTATCTGGCAACATCTTTAAACCCAGCTAATCGCCATTTTTGTTCGATGACTATGAGAATAAGAGTCTAGCATTCAGAGATTACGTACATTAAGCGAAACATTATTGGCTTTCGCGGTAGTGCGTCATTCCCTATACCCAACCCTTCTCCCTTCCCTATCTTGGCAACCTCAAAGCTTTGGTCTGTTCTAACTTTCCCTGATTCGATACACTGCCGTTTCAAGTTAGGAGAACAATAATGCGCAAACGATTCCTATCTCCGTGCCAAACACGGCGCGACTTCCTTAAGAAGGCTGCACTAACAGGCGTAATCGCCAGCAGTCCTAGCCTGGCGCTCGCACAAGATAGAAAAGTCCAAACTATAGGTCTTCAATTGTATTCACTTCGTGCCGAGATGGCAGAAGATTTTGAAGGCACATTAGAGCAATTAGCAGTACTCGGGTTCAAGGAAATGGAATTTGCCGGCTACCATGGTAAAACACCAGTCGAGGTTCGACGGATTCTGGATAGTTTTGGGCTGGTCTCTCCTGCGGCCCATATTCAGTTAAACGCTATCCGCGAAAACCTGGAACGAGAAATAGAAACAGCCGCGACAATCGGGCAACAATATATAGTCGTACCTTCACTCCCGGGTAATGAACGCTCGCTCATCGATTACGAACGGCATGCAGATACACTTAACAGCGCTGGAGAGAAAACCAAAGAAGCTAATATTCAGATGGGTTACCACAACCACAGCTTCGAGTTCGAGGCACAGGAACAGGGCAAGATCGGTTATGACTATCTGACTTATTTAACTCACGAGGATCTTGTTGTATTTGAAATGGACCTATTTTGGATCGTTAATGCTGGCCATGACCCTGTTACGTACTTTGGTCAATGGCCCAATCGCTTTCCAATGTTGCACGTCAAGGACCGCAATACCGGGGGTGAAATGGTGGATGTGGGGCGCGGTGTGATTGACTTTGCCCAAATTTTTAGTCATGTCGACACCGCCGGCTTCAAGCACTATTTTATCGAGCACGACTACCCAACCGATGGCATCAACTCCATCGCTTTTAGCTACAACACCTTGAACGACATCCGGTTTTAGGAAAACAGTCGCCGATGCCTCAGCAGGAATACGATGTAATCATAGTTGGCTCCGGTGCCGGAGGCGGGATGGCAACTCATCTGCTCGCCAACGCAGGCCTTAGGGTAGCTCTGGTGGAAGCAGGCGATTATTACGACCCGGCTGATGAAGAACAGCGTACACAACTTCGCTATCCCTGGGAGTCCCCGCGCCGTGGCGCCAGCACCCTGCGCCGACCCTTCGGTGATTACAACTCGTGCGTCGGTGGCTGGCATCTCGATGGCGAACCTTACACTATGAAGGGTAACACCGATTTCATGTGGTGGCGCGGCCGCATGCTTGGAGGCCGCACCAATCACTGGGGCCGCATAGCACTACGTTTCGGTCCCATCGATTTCAAGCACCGGGACATCGACGGACTTGGTGATAACTGGCCCATCGGTTACGACGACATCAAACCCTACTATGACAAACTGGACAAGCTGGTAGGTGTCTATGGAAGCAACGAGGGCCTTTACAATGACCCCGATGGGTTCTTTTTACCAGCTCCGAAACCACGGCTGCATGAGCTCTACTATATTGAAGGTGCCAAGAAATCCGGTGTGCCGGTTTACCCAGCGCGTAAATCTATTCTTACCAAGCGGATCAATAATGATCGTGGCGTGTGTTTCTACTGTGGCCAGTGCAGCAGAGCGTGTGGCATTCATGCTGATTTTTCCTCGAGTACCGTGCTTATCTACCCAGTGCTTCAAGGAGGTCAGGTAGACCTTTATACAAATTCCATGGTACGGGAAGTAACCACCGATGCGGAGGGACTAGCTACCGGGGTTTCATATGTAAACAAAGAAGAAAATCAGGAATATCAGCTCAAGAGCCGAAGTGTGGTACTCGCAGCCTCGGCTTGCAGCTCCGCAAGAATCCTACTCAACTCAAAGAGTGCACAACACGAGAACGGGTTGGGCAACAACAGTGATTATGTTGGCCGTTATTTGCATGACTCCACCGGTGCCAGTCGGGCTGCGTTTTTACCGGATCTTATGGACCGCGACATCTATAACGAAGATGGCGTTGGAGGAATGCACGTTTACACTCCATGGTGGCTCCAAGGCGAGAGGCTGGAATTTACCCGCGGTTATCACCTGGAAATTGGAGGCGGCATGAGCATGCCCTCCTACGGATTTGGCTTCGCCGTTAACCAGTACAACGAGTTCCTAGGTAAACAGGTCGGCGGATATGGTAACCAGTTACGAGATGACATCAGAAAATTCTACGGTTCCAGGCTGAGTATCGCCTGTCGTGGTGAGAGCATTGCTCAATATCACAACCGTTGTGAACTCGACCCCACCGTGGTCGATGAATGGGGCATCCCTGTACTGCGCTTCGACTATCATTGGACCGAGAACGAAATTAACCAGGCCAAGCATATGCAAGACACTATGGAAGAACTGCTTACCGCCTCGGGAGGAGTTTTGCTAGGCGATAAACCGGGCGCCGATCAAGACTATGGCCTTACCAAACCCGGTGAGATTATTCATGAGGTAGGTACGACACGCATGGGAATCGACCCTACTTCCTCAGTAACCAATGCGTTTGGTCAACTGCATGATGCAAAAAATGTGTTCATCGCTGATGGCGGCCCATTCGTCTCGCAGGCAGATAAAAATCCGACTTGGACGATCCTTGCCCTGGCCTGGCGCCAATCGGAATACATCATCGAACAAATGATGCAAAGGAATCTTTAAGAGGTGAGTATGGATCGAAGAGAATACTTGAAGTCTTTATTCCTAGCCCCGTTGAGCGGTAGCATTATCACCTCCAGCGGAAAGTTAAGTGCTGCAAGCAATATCAATTGGACTCCCCTGCCCAGATCCTTTTCTTACGGCCGTACTGAAGCAGAAAAACAAACGGACGCAGAATTGTTCGCCGAAAACTATTTCCGTGAGAATGAACTGCTTACCATTGCCATACTGTGCGACATCATTCTGCCTAATGATCATCCTAACGGTGGCGCCCTGGATGCGGGTCTGCCCGACTTTGTGGAGTTCATGGTTAAAGATCGTGACCAGTATAAACTGCCTGTGCGAGGAGGCATTGCCTGGCTGGACAGTTACGCCATCGAAAATTTTGGAGGTAACTTCATTAACATTACCGAGGACCAGCGGTTAAGTATCTGCGATGAGATCGCCTATCCGGGCGTGGGAAATTCCACGTTACAACCCGGCATCAGCTTCTTCTCCCTGATGCGCAACTTCACCATGACTGGATACTACACCACCGAGCAAGGGTTCAAGGATTTAGGTTATATCGGTAATACACCGAATGTCTGGGATGGAGTACCGGATTATGTCCTACAGAAACACGGCATGGAATACAATGCCGAGTGGATATCAAAATGTGTGGACCAATCGCGTAAGGAAATTATCGCCGAGTGGGATGACGACGGTAACCTGACTACTTGATAAGAATATTTGGAGATCATCTCAATGAAGAAGTTACTGCTTATTGCCTTGTTAATGCCTCACCTGATTGCGCTTGGCCAGGATCGTGCAATTTATGAACCGGTGCCAGTTCGAGTCGCGCCTTCAGAAACCGGTTCGCCTCCTTCCGATGCGATCATCTTATTCGACGGTAGCAACCTAGATGCTTGGAATCGCACTGCAGACGATGGCCCGGCGCGCTGGCATATAGCAGATGGCGCGATTACAGTGGATCGAGACGTCGGCACCATAAAGACCAAGCAAGCGTTTGGTAATACACAACTGCACATCGAATGGCGCCCAACAGATATCATCCGGAGTAGTGGACAGGGTCGCGGCAACAGTGGTGTGTTCCTTCATTCCCTGTTTGAATTACAGATCCTGGATAGCTGGGATAACGACACCTACGTAAATGGTCAGGCAGCCGCTATCTATTTGCAACAACCGCCTTTGGTCAATGTCACGAAACCCCCTGGCGAGTGGCAAGTGTTTGATATTGTTTTCACAGCTCCTGTGTGGGAGAAGGGAAAACTCAAATCACCAGCCTACCTTACTGTTCTGCACAACGGTGTGTTAGTGCAAAATAATGTCGAGTTACAGGGAACTACCTTCACACCGCAACCAGAATACAAAGCCCGATGTGGCCCCTACTCGCAAGAAGAACGCATCCAAGATTGCACAGGCAAGATGCCTATCACTCTGCAAGACCATGGACAAGTAGTGTCTTATCGCAACATCTGGGTACGGGAACTGTAGCACTACCTTATTAAGGCGACGGTTCTCTGGAAAGACCGAATCAAACGCCAAAAAGTTCCAACTAAAAAATTCAACTCAGTAATCGCATTCTATATAGTAAAGTGTTTACTTTACTATATAGAATGTGATTGAAATATTGTGTGAAAAACGACAGTTTTAAACTTCGGTACAGTGTCAAAAATTGACTAAAACTGAGCCTTGCAAATAGCTTGTGATCCACTATATATAGTGGTATGTTGTGATTTGCAACACAGCATAATGGTCTAATGTTGTATTGCAAACGTTTGGGCGCAGTACTTTCGATTTTCCCTGCGTCCAGGTGGCCCTTGAGAATCCCGCCCTCTGTTTGGCCTCGTGTCAAAAGGGGGCCGGGAGACTTTTCAGTTGTACCCCTAGAACAAAGGCTTCACAACGATTTCAGGAATGCCATCAACTGATTCTGCTCAGTTGCACCGAACGTGGCGTAGATGTCAGGCATAAGAGATTCCTTAGAATCATTTAATAATTGGACTCGATCTTTAAAATAAGTTACCCATCGGCGGCCATCTGCGCTCTGAATCTGCACCGCTACGTCAGAATCATTACGATATCGCCCCCGAATCAATGTTCCGTCTTCCATCACAACCTCCTTGGCTTCATACCCGACAACAATCGAAGCAGACGGATTGGTCAGTGCACGATTTAACCCGCTTTCACCCAATCGGGCAAAAACACCATCTAAGGACGGGCCGACACTCCCCCCCTGATCGTTGTAAGAATGGCATATGACACACCCGGCCTTTCCGGTGAAGAGCGATTCACCGGCTAGCACCTCTTTGTCATCGCTGGGAACTGCTTTGTCATCAGCCA
>JAKUTG010000091.1:0-6313 GCA_022447905.1 Pseudomonadales bacterium
CCGCACCCATTCCCAACGAGCCTGCCGAAGAACTTTCGCTTGAAGATTACTTTCAACGTTTCGTGCTGGAACATCAAGGTGTAATGAACGAAACTCAACTCGCCAAGAAGCTCGGAATTAGTCGTAAATGTCTCTGGGAGAGACGGCAGCGCTTTGGAATTCCCCGCAAGAGTAACAAAAAGCAAAACGCCTAACTTCTTTGGCCCTTCCACTATTGCTAATCGAGATCCTGCTTACAAACAAGATCGCGCTACAAAACAGGAAACAAGACTTCATAAGGCTGGAAAACCATATTTCGTAAGCTTTTTGGCCATCTACGCCAAATTCGCCACAATTGTTACTGCTACAATTCTTCTCAAATTTCAGGGAATTTTTGTAACAATTTGGGAAATAGAATAAATGGCAACTAATTTCTAAAAATGTAACTTGCTGAAATTTGGTAGTTTATATATATTGGCACAGTAAGTGCGTTATTTAACGAGCTAATAACAATAAATAAAAATAATAAGCCTCAATAAAAACAAAAATAGCATTACTGAGTTAAAAAACTAAGGTTAGTGCATTTAATAATAAAAAGGCTGTATTTGGCGTTTGTGTGACTCATTGTCATGTGACACCAAGTGAGACAGCCTGTTGCTTATGCGGCGCCGCACTTGGCTCCCTGTACATAAAAATAAAAGCAATTAACTAGTAATAACAACAATAGCTATTTTCTTCCCAAAGGGGGGTGGTTTTTCACCCCCCTTAAATATCTCCTGATAATATTAAATTTTCCAAATTCTGCTATTTATCTTAGGCCAGTGTATCATCCAGTCTAGCCCATAAGGGCCAGTGAATGATCACCTTTATAAGCAGGGCATCTGCTACGAATTGAAGCAATTTTGCTATTTAATTCAAATTCTGCCCTCCAGTTTCTAGAATGTGACTCCTTTAAGTGGTTCGAGTTGTAACTGAATACAGATGAGTTTAAAGCCTTCTTTGACCGGTTTGGATAAGGCCTGCATTATCGAGCGCGATCAACACCCGATCTCTCGCAAACAGATTGCTCCAAATGCACTGAAAGTCTTATACAGATTTAGGGACGCAGGATTTTACGCCTTTTTAGTCGGCGGTGGGGTCCGTGACTTACTTCTCGGAAATAAACCCAAAGATTTCGATATAGCAACGAACGCTACTCCTAATGAGATTAAAGGCCTTTTTAGGAACGCAAGAATTATAGGTCGTCGATTCAAGATTGTGCATATCCGTTTCGGCAGAGAAATTATAGAAGTAACCACTTTTAGAGCTCACCATCATCCGGAGAATAAGATTGCCGATCATGTTCCACGAAAACAGATGCGTGGACTAGATTCAGCGCACTCCAGTTCTGGAATGATTCTGCGCGATAATGTTTACGGAGACATTGACCAGGATGCTTTACAAAGAGATTTCACAGTTAATGCGCTTTACTACACTATCGAGAAATTCCGAGTGCTTGATTTTACTACTGGTATAACAGACCTAGATAAAAGAGAAATACGTATTATTGGCGATCCTTTTACTAGATACAGGGAAGATCCGGTGCGAATGCTGCGGGCAGTTAGGTTCTCTGCCAAGCTAAATTTTTCAATAGAAGAGTCTACGGAGAAACCCTTTAAGCAATTAGGTCATCTTTTGAAATCTGTATCACCCCACCGCTTATTTGATGAGACACTTAAACTCTTGGCAGGAGGCTATGCGGTAGCCACTTTCAACAAGTTGAGAACACTCCACCTTGGCCAGTATCTGTTCGCACCAACACTAGATGCAATGGAAGAAGCGGAACTACCGTGGAAAAAGTTAGTAGATCTTGCTTTGACAAATACAGATAAGCGCCTTGCTATTGATAAATCAGTTACTCCCGCTTTTTTGTTTGCCGCCCTACTTTGGCCAGTCCTTAAGTTGAACTTAACTAAACCAATTTATTCGGGGGCGAACCGTCATGGTCACTTTATCCAGGCGGCAAATCAAACATTTATGGAACAACAGAACTATACGGCGATACCGAGGAGAGTCACCTCGACCAGCAGAGATATTTGGGAACTCCAATATCGATTGGAAAGACGTAACAAGCGAAGTATCGAAGCCGCATTCAGTCATCCCCGATTTCGAGCTGCCTATGACCTACTCTTGCTACGTGAACAGGCTGGAGAGGATCTCGGCGGACTGGGCCAGTGGTGGACGGACTTTCAAAACAGTGATACAAACCGGAAAAAGCAAATGATCACTGCTATTACCCAGTCGAGAAGGCTCCGACAGAGAAGCAGAAAACGCAATTAATCAGGTGTTACCGAGTGACAAAACAATCAAATTTAACCAAAACCCTACCTGCTTATATCGCTATTGAAGGACCAATAGGTGTTGGAAAAACGAATCTTACTAGGCGCCTCGCCGATACTTTCAATTATGATGTGTTACTCGAAAAGAGTAATGAGAATCCATTTCTCGATCGTTTCTATCAAAATCCTCGTCAACATGCGCTATCAACACAGTTATTTTTTTTATTCCAACGTTCTCAGCAATTACAGGAATTACGGCAAGATGACATGTTTGAACCTGTTAGAGTATCCGACTTCCTTATCGACAAGGATCAACTATTTGCCCAACAAAACCTCGATCTCGATGAATATGAGCTGTATCTAAAAGTGTATCGTCACTTAACGATGGATGCTCCCACGCCGGATCTCGTCATCTATCTACAAGCTCCCACCGAGGTCCTCTTAGACCGAATTCGGAAACGCGGAATAAAAGCCGAACAATATATCGAGCAAGACTATCTAGAAAACATTAACAACACCTACGCGGAATATTTTCACTATTACGAGAAAACTTCCCTCTTAATCGTTAACAGCGGCGAGATGGACCTAGTGGGAAATGAAGATGACTATCAATTGTTAGTAGATTATATTGTTTCCCTGCCTAGTGGCACACATTACTTTAATCCTGGACCATCGCTGTTATAACACAGCAAATCCCACAAGTACTGTAAAACTCCGCGGCCAAACTGCAGTATTTTGCCCTTTGCCACGAAATTTGGATGATAGACAAATATGAATACACATAAATCCGGCTCTAATATAACACTGTCCACTCTGCGGGATATAAAACAGAGAGGAGAAAAATTTACCTGCCTCACGGCATATGATGCTTGCTTTGCCTCTATTCTCAGCGAGGCAGGCGTTGAAGTTCTGCTAATCGGAGACTCTTTGGGAATGGTCCTGCAAGGACACGACAGTACACTCCCCGTCACCATGGATGACATGATCTATCATACACAGTGCGTGAACCGGGGCAATAAAGGGTCATTATTAATGGCTGATTTGCCTTTTATGAGCTATGCCTCAGAAACGCAGACTCTCGAAAACGCCGCAGCCCTGATGCGCGCCGGCGCGCACATGGTCAAATTGGAGGGCGGCGCATGGATAGCCAATACCACCAAGTTGCTTGCTGAACGCGGGATACCAGTGTGTGCTCACATGGGACTAACACCACAATCTGTCAATCGAATTGGCGGTTTTTATGTACAAGGAAGAGACACAGCACAAGCTCAAAAGATTCTTCAAGAAGCTCAACTGTTAGAGGATTCCGGGGCAAATATCCTGCTGCTGGAATGCGTTCCGAAATCATTAGCAAAAACTATTACAGAATCCGTCAATGTTCCTGTGATAGGAATTGGGGCTGGCCCTGATACTACAGCACAGATAATGGTATTACATGACGTATTAGGCATTTCCCCTATTACACCACGATTCGTCAAAAATTTTTTAGCCGGATCAAAAAATGGTATTCCTGGCGCTATTGAAGCATATGTAGAAGCAGTTAAAGAAAAAACTTTTCCCACAAATGATCACTGCTTCAATTAGTCAGCTTTACTGATTATGCAAACGATAACTTCCATTTCGGAACTCCGCAAATTATTAGACAACCATCGAATGGCCGGGCGATCGATCGGTGTAATACCAACCATGGGAAACCTGCACGCCGGCCACATGAGGCTGGTCAAAGCTGCAATTCAATCCTGCTCCTTTGTGATAAGTACAATTTTCGTTAATCCACTGCAGTTCGGTCCTGACGAAGATATTACTGCCTACCCGCGGACCCTTAATGAGGATAAGGAAAAATTAGACATTGCCGGCTGCAATTGTCTGTTTGCTCCCTCAGTAGAGGAGATCTATGGCTTTGATCCTTCGACATCTACTGTTATCCAAGTCCCTGGAATTTCTGAGCTTCATTGCGGAAAAAGTAGACCGGGACATTTTGAAGGGGTTGCTACTGTGGTGAGCAAGTTATTCAACATCATCCGACCCGATAGGGCATTTTTTGGACTAAAAGACTACCAGCAATACTTACTCATAAAACAATTAGTCAAGGATCTGGTGTTTGAGATTGAAATTATCGGCATTGAAATTGAACGGGAATCAGATGGCTTAGCTGTGAGCTCACGCAATGCGTACCTAACCGCTGAAGAAAGGGAAATTGCCCCTTTTCTATATGCCTGTTTAAATGATGTCGCCACTGCGATTCTTAACAACGACAGGAACTACCGAAGACTTGAAAAAGAAGGGTTACAGAAACTCCAGGAAGCTGGATTTAACTCTGACTACTTTTCTATCTGCCACGCAGAAACTCTGCAATCTGCTAATGCGAAAGATGATTCAATCGTATTGCTGGGAGCAGTCACTCTAGGCTCCTGCCGCTTGATCGACAATCTTCGAATAAATCGCTTAGCTCATTGAAATGTAGAGAAAATATATCCTTCAAAACTTCGAATCATTTGAGTAGCTCGTATCTTTAAGGCATACTGACCGGCCCCTGTGAGACCATTGCCAAGTAACATTTTGGAGTGGCACTTATTTTAATTTTACTCAATCCAATAAGTTGGAAAATTTAAGAAAACTCGAAATAATATACAGGAAACCGTCATGTCAAAAGTCGTCATTCATCCGGTTAGTAAGGCTGCCGCCAGTCGTAGTCATTTGAATCCGCAGCGTTTTGAAGAGCTTTACAGGCAATCCATAGAATCTCCGGAAGAATTTTGGGCGGAACAAGCAGGTGAGCTGATTTACTGGCATGAGCCATGGAAAACCGTAATTGACAGCGACTTTACCAAAGCTGAAGCGAAGTGGTTTTCAGGTGCTCGGTTAAACGTGGCATTTAATTGTATCGATCGGCATTTGGAACGCCGTGGAGAACAAACCGCCATAATCTGGGAAGGCGATGAACCAAGTGATGATAAAAAGATTACCTACCGAGAACTTCACCAACACGTCTGCAGACTGTCCAACGCACTGAAACAGCGGGGGGTCGAGAAAGGCGATAGAGTCTGTATCTACATGCCCATGATACCCGAAGCCGCCTATGCGATGCTGGCTTGTGCCCGCATTGGAGCTATTCACTCGGTAGTTTTTGGTGGGTTTTCGCCTGAATCTCTAAAAGATCGAATTTTAGACTCTGACTGCCAAACCATTATTACGGCCGACCAAGGCGTGAGGGGCGGTAGAATTATCCCACTAAAAGCAAATGTTGATAAGGCCCTCGACCAATGTCCAAACGTCCACTCCGTTTTTGTCGTTCGGCGCACCAATGCAGAGGTACCCTGGTTCGACGAGCGAGATGTGTGTTATCACAAGGCAACTGCAGCTGCTAATGAATTTTGTGAACCTGAACTCATGGAAGCTGAAGATCCACTTTTTATTCTTTACACGTCGGGCTCAACCGGCAAACCAAAAGGTGTACTGCATACCACAGCGGGATATTTGGTTGGAGCAAGCATTACCCATAAATATGTATTTGACTATCATAATGGCGATGTCTACTGGTGCACAGCCGACGTAGGTTGGGTGACAGGCCATTCATATATCGTTTATGGCCCACTAGCGAACGGTGCCATTACCCTCATGTTTGAAGGTGTACCAACTTACCCTGATACCTCGCGATTTTGGCAGGTTGTGGACAAGCATCAAGTCAAAATTTTCTACACAGCTCCAACAGCAATTAGAGCATTAATGCGCGAAGGTGATGAATTTGTAAAAAAAACAAGTAGGGAAAGTCTTAAAATTTTAGGAACTGTTGGAGAGCCAATAAATCCTGAAGCGTGGAAATGGTATTTTGATGTCCCAGGTAATGGCAATTGCCCTATAGTTGATACATGGTGGCAAACTGAAACCGGGGGAATATTAATTTCTCCACAAACAGGAGCAATAGAATTAAAACCTGTTTCAGCAACACTCCCATTTTATGGAATCATCCCAGTAATTGTTGATAAAAATGGAAATGAGTTGGATGGTGAATGTGA
>JAKUTG010000091.1:6323-8327 GCA_022447905.1 Pseudomonadales bacterium
CCTCACTAAGACTATTAGGATCGGTGGGCGAGCCCATAAACCCCGAAGCCTGGGAGTGGTACTACAACGTAGTGGGGGATTCGCGCTGCCCAATTGTGGACACCTGGTGGCAGACGGAGACCGGAGCCATCATGATATCTCCGCTACCAGGAATAAATGATTTGAAGCCAGGATCAGCTACCAAACCCTTTTTTGGTGTGCGCCCTGCGTTATTGGATGCAGACGGCAATGAATTGGTGGGTGCTGCAACGGGTAACTTGGTTCTTGCTCAAAGCTGGCCTAGTCAAATACGGACCATCTTCGGTGACCACCAGCGGTGTATTGAAACCTACTTTACCTCATACCCCGGATATTTTTTTACAGGCGACAGCGCTCGCAGAGATGAAGATGGAGATTATTGGGTAACCGGCCGGGTAGACGATGTCATCAATGTGTCGGGCCATCGACTCGGAACAGCCGAGATTGAAAGTGCTCTGGTACTCCATAATTCTGTAGCAGAGGCAGCCGTTGTAGGCTATCCCCACGATATCAAGGGTCAGGGAATTTATGCCTACGTTACGCTGATGAGTAGTGAAGATCCTACTGAAAACCTAAGAACAGAATTAATACAGTTTGTTGGAACAGAAATCGGCGCTTTCGCTAAACCCGAAGTTATTCAATTTGCACCCGGATTACCTAAAACTCGATCTGGAAAGATCATGCGGCGAATACTTCGGAAAATTGCAGCTAATGAATTGGATAGCCTCGGGGACACCACTACACTTGCCGAACCTTCTGTAGTAGAGCAACTCATAGAAAATCGAGCCAACAAATAAAAACTTAAAAAGAGCAGTTGTGTTGAGGGCACATCTCTCCGCTCAGAGGGCTCATCCGTTCTTAAAAAAGAATAGCTATGCAGCATCCATCAAAATTCAAAATTGACTTCGAGTAATCTATGCTAGTAAGGGCTTATCGAAACCTGGCAGTACTATTTCCATTAACACTGCGGGGAACTGCTGCATTAGTTATTGCAGCAGGGGCATTGAGCGTTTACGGATACGGCTCACTGGATCTGGTTGTCTTTTCACTGGCAATTTGTGCGCTAGCTATACTAGTTTTTTGTCTGCTCTGTTCGGTGGGAAGCGGACTATTTATAGTTCGACGCATTCACCAAGAATTAAGGAGTGCTGAAGCGAAAGTAGTACCTATTAACGCTGAAGCCGGATTTCCCAATGAAACAGGTTTCGTATTACCTACCATAAATTTTTTCCCACTGGTTAGATTATCCTGGAGCATCGTCAGTCCAGATTATATAAAAACCAGGGTTCGCATATCATCCAGAAATGAACTTGTTGAAGAGATCATTCCTCAAAAACGTTGCTTTACAGATACTATTGTCCGTGAGTTCGGAGTTTCAGACGTTCTAGGATTTTGTAACTATTCATGGCGACTGACTCAGTATGTTAGTTGCAGGGTATTACCAAGAACAAATACGGTAAAACCCTTACCCCTGTTGCGCTCACTTACTGCCGAAGATGGAATTCCCAGCCCTGTGGGAGAACCAGAAGGAGATCGCATGGAGATACGTCCGTATACCCCTGGGGATTCGGTTCGTAATATTATGTGGAAAGTTTATGCCAGAAATCGTCAGCTGAATGTGCGCCTGGCTGAGAAAAGCGTTTTCCAGAGCAAACGCACCATAGCTTACCTTCTGAGCAGCGAGCATGATGAAGCCGCCGCGGCCGCAGCCCGAGTAGCTCTGGAGACAGGTGCGATGGGTGAAGACTGGGCATTTGGGGCAGACGGATCGGAACAACTGTGTGAAACGCTTGAATCTGCCTTGGATGCTATCGCTAAATCCCGGGCGATTGGGCTACCACACAGTTATGGGCTTGACAATTTCCTTGCAGCCGCTGCGGATAAATCAACCAGCCATTGCATTATTTTTGCAGCAGCGGATACTGCCCCCTGGCTGTCACAATTGAAGAAGACTATAGGCCAATTCTCAAGTCAGTTCTCGCTCGT
>JAKUTG010000092.1:0-8306 GCA_022447905.1 Pseudomonadales bacterium
TGAAACATTTTGTGCCAGAACTTCCCATATTCGTTATACCAGCACATCTACAGCAATTACCTCTTCCCTTGGAAGAATTCGATAACGTGTTTTCAATGGGCGTACTTTATCATTCACGGTCGCCCTATGCCCACCTTTCCCAGTTACGTCAATGCTTGAGACCTGGCGGGCAACTGATCCTGGAAACGCTCTATGTTGACGAGGAAGCTGGAAATGGTTTGATGCCTGTAGATAATTACGCACGAATGCCGAAGATCTGGTTCATTCCAAGCATTTCTACTTTACTCAACTGGCTTGACCATTCTGGCTATGTTGGCATTGAAGTAATTGACGAATCAGTAACGACTATTGAAGAACAAAGAAGTACCGGTTGGATGCCCTTTGAATCTTTAAAAGACGCATTGGATTTATACGACGAAAATAAAACTATTGAAGGATTACCTGCCCCAAAGAGAGTGATTGTTATTGCTTATCGCCGATAAAGCACACCATATTTTTAAAAGGGGTCAAGCCTCGCATTAATTTACATATTTAAATAGTGCAATTGCAGTGACACAAAATTACTCTTTTTGGTTTAATTTTTAACTTTAAATAATTTGTATTACATCAATACTAATTCTGTTGACGGGCATGTTTAATTACGATAACTATAGGACTAGATCCATATAGGGTCAGCTCTAGTTCTATCCACGAACAAAACCAGAGAATTAAAAATGGCGAGACCTCTTCGAATAGAATACCCCGACGCAACCTATCACGTGTCCAATTATGGTTTGGGCAACCAACGCGTATTTCCTTCTCCAAAGTATTTTGAAATTTTTCTAGAAGCTTTGGGGGAAACCTGTTCACGGTTGAATGTTGAGGTACATGCTTACTGCTTGTTGCGTGGCCAGTACCATCTGATAGTTAAAACCCCCGAGGGTAATCTAAGCAGATTCATGCGCCAGGTCGACGGCCTTTATACGCAACAGTATCAATCTATGAAGAACATGGCGGGCTCTCTGTTTAGGGGTCGATACAAGGCTGTGCTTATACAAGCTGATAAGTACTTGCTTCCACTCTCTCGTTATATTAACTCCAAAGTCAAGGTTTCAGAGCGGAACACCTATCCTTATATCAGCTACACATACTTTACACGCGGGAGTACCAACCCTCCGGTCTGGTTCAATCGCGACGATACCCTTCGACAACTTCGCGTTGCTGTCGCAAAGCGTCCCTCTGCTTACAGGAAGTATATTACACTGGGAGTGGATGGCGAATTTTCTCATTTTTATGGCAAAAAAAATCTGCCGTCCATCATGGGAGACAAAAAATTCCTCAAGGCGGCACAAAGAAAGCGCTCGGCTACTTCGGTACGGGGTCTGTCCCGTGGCGCCAACGCCAAGTGGCGCCCATCCTGCAAAAAAATTGTATCCGCTGTTGCAAAACGGTTCAAAGTAACAGAAGCGAGTATATACAAAGCAGCCCGAGGCCCTGGATCAAAAAACGTACCACGATGGGTTGCTATGTATTTATGCCAGGAGCTTTCTGCTGTGACTCTGCAGTCAATAGCTAAGCTGTTCAGGCTAAAACGATACGGCACAGTTTCAACGACTGTTGGTAAACTGAAGATCGAATTCGAAGAAGATCCAAAGCTACAGGTAAAAACAGAAAGACTTGCGAGACAATTGAGCCGGGCTAAGTAATTACTTGTAAACCTAACAGAAGGCCAATAACAATGGCGGTATTTTAGTTAAACGTGATCAGCAATTCTACTTGATCTTGGATTCTTTGTAGGGCACATGTTTACGTACCACTGGATCAAATTTCTTGAACTCTAACTTATCTGGCGTAGTGCGTTTGTTTTTGTCAGTGGTGTAGTAGTGACCGGTTCCGGCGCTTGACACCAATTTGATTTTTTCTCTCATGTTTATACACCTGTAGTGCCTGCCCCATTTTCAGAGCCTAAACACGCGCACCCTTTGCACGTATATCGGCCAACACTGTGTCTATTCCAAGTTTATCGATAATACGCATACCCTTGGTGGAAACACGCAGCTTTACAAAACGCTTCTCAGACTCCACCCAGAAGCGATGATTGTGAATATTGGGCGAGAATCGTCGCTTGGTCTTATTGTGGGCGTGCGAAACATTGTTACCTGCGGCCGGTTTTTTGCCTGTTACCATACAAAGCCTGGACATCTTTCTGCCTCTTGATCCTGCAAAAAGGATCGTAACCTAAAGCAATTTGCAACCTCTCAAGGGTATTGACTTATCCGTCAACTCCCGAGGGTAAAAAGATCGCGTTTTATACCAGAACACCCCTTCAATGGCAAGGGATTCAACCCTTCTGGGGCTCTATCGCTAGCGTCTGCAGGAAGATCGGAGGAAGTCGCATATATTTGCAACAATCTGAGTGCAAGTACGATTGTACATTACAGCCAGCAGGAACTGTGCTTCGGGCCAATGCTTGAAGTCAAAATCAAGTCCTTTTCCAAAGACCGCTAACGCATCGGTAGGAAATCAGTATCGTAACGGCAAATTCATGTGCTCATAATTAATGGCTAAGCATACCCCAAACATGGACATTTACCTTAGCCGCAGCCCAAATTGCGTCGGACAGAGCGACCTGCTAGTCTAGCGCTCCCTGATTAGGGTGCTAGATTTCACAATGGTTCCCATGTTAAGCCTCACTAACAAACGCGTTATCTTGGGCATTACCGGCGGAATTGCTGCGTATAAGTGTGCTGAACTTACACGGCTCCTTGCAAAGGCAGGTGCTGAGGTGCGGGTTGCCATGACTAAGTCGGCAGTCGAGTTTATAACTCCTCTCACTATGCAAGCTCTTTCCGGTAATCGCGTACATCTTGATCTACTGGATACTGAAGCAGAGGCAGCTATGGGCCACATCGAGCTGGCACGCTGGGCAGACTTGGTCATGATCGCTCCAGCAACAGCTGATTTTATTGCTCGGATAGTCCATGGCCACGCAGATAACATTCTCAGCACTTTGGTATTGGCCACCTCCGCACCTATTGCAATTGCACCGGCAATGAACCAAGCCATGTGGGCCGATGACGGTACCCAAGCTAACCTCCAAGCACTTAAAGAGCGACAATATTATATCTTTGGTCCAGGAGAAGGCGACCAAGCATGCGGTGATGTCGGTCTCGGACGCATGTTGGAACCAGTCGAGCTTATCAATCTCTGCGCCGGCTTATTTGAAGCGGATTTTCTGGCAGGTAAAAAGTTTATTATAACCGGCGGGCCAACCCAGGAAGCGCTTGATCCAGTTCGGTTTATTAGTAATCGCAGTTCAGGGAAAATGGCGTATGCCCTGGCTGAGGAAGCCGTTGGCTTTGGTGCCCAAGTAATCCTGATTAGCGGCCCCGTAAACATCGTGACACCCGATCGCGTGCGCCGCATCGATGTTGTCACCGCGAGCGAGATGCTGGACGCGACGCTCGCCAACATCGACAACGCTGATGTCTTCATTAGTGTTGCCGCTGTAGCGGACTATCGCCCTAGAGAAATAGCACCACAAAAGATCAAGAAAAAAGACAAAGAGCTGCAACTTACCTTAGTAAGAAATCCTGACGTCATTAGCGAGGTAGCAAAACTGGAACACCGCCCCCTTGTTGTGGGGTTCGCCGCTGAAACTACGGACATATTAGAAAATGGGAGGAAGAAGCTAAAGCAGAAGAACCTAGATCTGTTGTTCGCCAACAATGTGAGCGAAAGTTTGGATAGTGAAACAATCGCTGTTACGGCGATTAGCAAGGACCAAGAACAGGAATTGCCCGAATCAAACAAGAATGTTGTTGCTCGAAAGATGCTTCAGCTCGTCGCTGCCCAGTTAGACACGGTGTCTTGACTCGATTATGGCTGCAGTTAAAACCATCAAGGATCCGTTTAAAGTCTTAATTCGTAAATTGAATAAACACTTAGATTTAAGCGCTCCGGATTAAAACCCATGTCACTTACAATCGATAGCGCAAAGAATATCGCTGAAGTACTCACTGAGTCTCTTCCCTATATTCAGAAGTTCACTGGTTGCACGGTGGTCGTTAAGTACGGCGGCAGCGCCATGATGGATGAAAAGCTCAAGCAAAGTTTTGCTCGCGACATCGTGCTAATGAAACTGGTTGGCATAAATCCCATCGTGGTGCATGGTGGTGGCCCCCAAATTGCCAATGTTCTAGATCAGCTAAATATTGAATCCAATTTCGTTAACGGGCTACGAGTCACTGATAGCAAGACGATGGACGTTGTTGAAATGGTTCTCGGTGGATTGGTTAATAAGGAAATCGTAGCTCTTCTTAACAAAAATCGCGGTAAAGCTGTGGGCGTAACTGGTAAAGATGGCAACCTCATAAAGGCTAAAAAGCTGCTAATCAAACTTAATAAGGGTGATGACGAGGTTGTCGATATCGGTCAGGTTGGCAAGGTAGTTAGCATTGACACAACGGTGCTGGATGTCATGAAGGATAGCGATTTCATCCCGGTAATCGCCCCAATTGGCACCGATGAAAAAGGGACCAGCTATAACATTAACGCCGATTCGGTAGCTGGAGAGATTGCCAAGGTTTTACGTGCAGAGAAACTCATTTTGCTTACCAATGTAGCCGGAGTACAAGGGAGGAAGGGCACGGTTCTGACTGGGCTCAGCATCAAACAGGTTGCTAAACTAATCGTCGATAAAACGATTCGAGGGGGGATGTTGCCAAAGATCGAGTGCGCGCTAGAGGCCGTGAAAGGCGGAGTTCATAGCGCCCACATAATCGACGGTAGAGTAGAGCACGCAGTGCTTTTGGAAATATTCACTGACGAGGGCGTGGGAACCTTGATTACAAGGAACGGGCTAAATCAATGACAAAACCACTGATCTACAATTTTGGGACGATCGGATAAGCAAATCATGGATAACAATAAGGTGTCACGCAAAGACCAAATTCTTAAAGCCTTGGCTCGCATGCTGGAAACCGCGCCCGGAGAGAGAATCACCACTGCGGCATTGGCAGAAGAAGTCGGGGTATCAGAAGCCGCACTATATCGCCATTTCCCTAGCAAGGCTCGGATGTTCGAAGGCCTGATAAAATTTATCGAAGAAACCTTGTTTCTTCGTATATCTCGTATTTTAGACGACGAGTCCAGTGCTGAAACAAGATGCCACAATATACTTACGCTGTTGCTAAATTTTTCAGATAAGAACCCCGGTATGACACGGTTACTCACGGGAGACGCTCTTGTCGGTGAGACCGAGCGTCTACGGGCTCGCATGGCTCAGTTATTTAACCGGGTGGAGTCGCAACTCAAACAAGTATTGCGGGAAGCACAGATTCGGGAAAATTTGAAACCGGGCGTATCCCCAACGGCACTAGCAAATTTGCTGTTGGCTACATGTGAGGGAAGATTGGCTCAGTTTGTGAGAAGCGAGTTTAAAAAATCTCCACTGGAGAATTGGGATACCCAATGGGAATTCCTTAGAAGAAACTTGCTGGCCCCCTATACTGCACCCATAACCACCTTAGACAGCTAGTTGGACGGCCTCATTCAGGGATAATGTCTAAATCCCGTATTCCTTGCGATAAGCGAGCACAGCGTCAACTTGTTGCCGTCTCTCGTTGCCCTTACCTTTTTGGAGATGGTCAATTATATCTTGTAGATCTATGATACTAGCGACCTTTATCTGGTGGTTCTGCTCAATTTCGTGAATCGCCGAGAGCGATCCCGTGCCCCTTTCTTGCCGATCCATTGCCACTGTTATGCCAACTAGAATTGCTCCGTTAGCGACAATAATATCAGACACCTCCTGAATTGCTGTCCCGGCAGTAATAACATCGTCAATTATCATGACATTGCCGGTAAGCTCGGCACCGACAATTAACCCGTGCTCACCATGGTCCTTGGTTTCCTTTCGATTAAAACAGAAGGGCTTATTTATACCGTAATTTCTAGCTAGAACCATGGCCGTCGCAGACACAAGGGGAATACCTTTGTAGGCCGGACCAAACAAAATATCGAATTCCTGCCCCGAGTGGACAATCGCCGCTGCATAGCTCTGGGCAAGAAATGATAGCTTTTCTCCAGAATTGAATAACCCAGCATTAAAAAAGTAAGGGCTTTGACGGCCAGACTTGAGCGTGAATTGCCCGAAGCGAAGAATATCATGCTCAATGACAAAATTTAGAAAGTCTTCTTGAAATGACTGCATTATTCTACATTCTTCTCCACCGGCTAGCTTTCAGATCCTCATCCCTAATTATCTTTCTTTGGATTTCGCGTACAGTTTCAGGCCAAGGATTTCTGTTGTGCTTCAATTAATTGCTCAATACCATTTTCTGCAAATGCAACCATCTCTAGTAATTGGGAATGGCTAAAATCCTTTCCTTCACCTGTACCCTGGACTTCGATAAACCCACCAGAAGCTGTCATTACAATATTCATATCTGTTTCTGCACCGGAGTCCTCTTCGTAATCCATATCCAGTATAGTGCGTCCCCGATAAATACCTACCGACACTGAAGCAACAATTTCTTTCAATGGATTCACCTGTATCAAACCCTTTTCCAGCATATAGGAAATTGCATCAATTAGAGCGACACAGCCGCCAGTGATGGATGCAGTTCGGGTGCCACCGTCAGCTTGAATAACATCACAGTCCACTTTAATGGTGTGCTCGCCGAGCTGTTCAAGGTTTACGGCTGCCCTCAACGAGCGCCCGATCAAACGCTGAATCTCAAGACTTCTGCCGGACTGCCTTCCTTTCGCAGCTTCACGGTCCATTCGACTCCCTGTGGAGCGTGGCAGCATGCCGTACTCAGCAGTTATCCAACCCTTACCAGTGCCCTTAAGAAAACGAGGCACTGAATCTTCTACTGTCGCATTACAAAGCACTTTTGTGTCACCAAATTCTACCAATACAGACCCTTCAGCATGCATGGTGTAATGCCGGGTCAATCGAATCGCGCGTAATTCATCGGGTTTACGGCTACTTGATCGAGTTTTTTCTGCCATTCGAAATATGTAAGCTAAACGAGTTTAGGTCTTAGAAAGTGCTACAAATTATCCTCGAAATTCTCTTGTAGTGCGAGGGTAAACGCCAAGTTTGCTCGATGTCCTTGTGCTACTTACGATAGAATGGAGCCTCTATTGCACAAAGTTTGCTGTCATGATGTTAAGTATGACTGCCTTTTCAAGGCAGCAGTTGGAAAAGGCTTGGGGCTCTCTGACATGGGAAATCCGATCCGTTAACCACCGCTACCTCGAAACTAGTATAAAGCTCCCCGAAGCCTTTAGTGGTTTTGAAAACTCGATTCGCGAAATTGTCAGAAAACGACTTCAACGCGGTAAGGTTGAGTGCCGACTGCGGTTTCAGGCAACAGAATCTATTTCCTTAGATTTGCAGATAAACAAAGAACTTGTTCAGAAAGTTACACAGGCAAATTCTGAAATACAGAGCCTGATTGGTAGCACATCGCAACTTAGTAGCATGGAGGTGCTTCGCTGGCCAGGGGTCATTACGGGCCAGCAGATTGATGTCGAAGCACTGGGATCAGAAGCAGTTCAGTTATTTGAAGCCACTCTCGAGGGACTTATTGAGAGTCGGGAGCGTGAAGGGGAATCCCTAAAGCAAGCGCTCTTTCAGCGCATCACCTCTATCCGAGAGATTGTTGCGAGTGTGCGGGAAAGAATGCCTTATATACTCGACAGGCAAAGAAAGTCCTTGGAAGATAAGCTGGCAGAACTGAAAGTGGAGTTGGATCCCGCTAGGCTTGAACAAGAAATAGTGGTATTCGCACAGAAAGCCGATATTGATGAAGAGCTGGATCGAATTGATTCTCATCTCAAAGAGGTCGAAAGAGTATTTGAGATAAAGGGGCAAAAAGGTCGTCGGTTGGATTTCCTGATGCAAGAATTAAACCGGGAAGCGAACACCCTTTCTTCAAAATCTATTGTTGTGGAAACAACCCTAGGCGCCGTGGAACTAAAAGTGCTAGTAGAACAGATGCGCGAACAGATCCAAAACGTTGAGTGAACAGATTTAAGGAACCACAAAATGCCGAAGGGAAAATTAATCATAATCACCGCTCCCTCAGGTGCAGGTAAAACAACCCTGGTTAACGCGCTGTTAAAGGACGATGACAATCTGCGGGTCTCGGTATCTCACACAACACGGGCAGGACGTCTCGGCGAGGAAAATGGTATCAATTATCACTTTATCGATAAAAAGGAATTCATGAGCATGCTTTCTGCCGGAGAGTTTCTGGAAAACGCTCAAGTCTATGGGCATCACTACGGCACTTCTCAGCACTCGGTAAACAAAC
>JAKUTG010000093.1:0-8240 GCA_022447905.1 Pseudomonadales bacterium
TTGGCCCTTGGTCCTTAAGGTCCACACCATCTCATTCGTTCCGAAATCGGAAGGCGCATCGATCGTAAACAGGAATGGGTTGCGTCGTGGATAGAAATGGGTAGGCTGGCCCTGGTCAGCCGTTGCAAAATCGTAGTCCTCGATCTCCAAGTCATCCAGTTCCCCTTCTCCCACAAACGAGAAATAGTTATCAGGACCTATGGATACATCTAATTCTTCTTCCCAATTCGAATTCATGTACCCGAAGAAAAGCTTGTAAGAGCCATCATCATTAGGCCACCAACCTTCATAAGCCGGCGATACAAATTCGCCGGACAGAACCATGTACCGACCCTGCCCATGGGCAACCTGAGTCATGAAAAAAAGCGCCAGCATTAGTGCCAGCGCTACTTTTTTTGCGTAACTGCCAATCATTATTCTTACTCGCTATCTCCTTCACTGGATACCACTGCAAGCGTTTCAGCAGCCCAGCATAAGGGGCATCCCACATCATAATCGTTGCGGTCCTTCATATTGGCGCGGCGGATTTCCATTTCTTCTTGGAATTCTTCTTCTGTCATAGTAACCGAATAACCCAGATCGATGAACATATTGGATACGGAGCGGCGGCCACCACCAGCCCAGTTCCTAACATCGGCTAAATTCGGATTTGATGCACTAGTATCCATGTAACCTGTGGTATGCAAGATGGTGCCTTTAGGTAGTAAGGGCGCCTTGTCTTCCTTGTAGATGTACTGCTTCACCCAGTTGTGGTCATAACCCACACAGTTCAAAGTGAACTGGTTATGGCCCCAGATTGCCTCAAGACACATGCGTACACCCGGAGCGTGAAGGTGAGGCTCAAAAGCTATGATCTTGGTGTGCTGCTGCAACACAACATAGTTATGCACTTCCTGGTTGGGTTTGTTCGGAACGATATCAACGTCCACTCCGTTACCAGTTCGGGGGCCACGTCTGGTATATTTCGGCTCATAGCCAACGGGGAAAAAGTTAACACCGAACTCCAAGTGGCCGGTTGTTTCTCGACCATTGGAGTGCAGGTGCGCCGCATTAAGATGCAGAGCTGAATTCGCCTGCAACAAACGACCAGCACTGTCGGGAAAAACATCACCATTACGACCCACTTCGTGAATCGGCCAACCAACACGGCTTTCAGGAAGGATGTAAGTACCATCTTCACTGAGCACCCCACTCGCGTAAGTCATGTGATGCCAGATCCAGCGCGCACCCACTGTTCCACTGCCAATGTCGGCAGGAATATCGTTAAATTCCCGTACCTCGATGGATTTTACATAACGATCTTCGGTGAGCCCGGTGGGAACTATCCCTATATCACCCCACCAATCTGGGGCGATGGCGGGTTTTGTGAAATCCGGTCCGACTAGGACCAGATCCGGTTCGCCCAAAGTCCACTCGTCACCATCACTTAGCACCAGTGCAGGCGGTTCGTTATCAGGATCACCACGCGGTGCTCCGTTTTGCGCCCAGGCTTGGATCATGGCCAGCTCTATATCAGACAATGAATAATCACTCTCAAAGCCATCGATACCGATGTTTTTCTCTACGTACCAAGGCGGCATGGCTCCCATGCGGTCACGTATTGCGGTCCGATACATGATCACAGGTGCCCAGGGGCGTACTTCTTCGAAGGACGTAAACGACATCGGCCCACCACCTCCGGGTCGATGGCATTGCACGCAGCTGCGCTGCAGGATAGGCGCTATATGGTCAGCGTAAGTTACATCACTAGGCTGGATGTCCCAATCAACTACGTCGTAATAATGAGGTTGGTGATTGGCGACACTGGCATCGTGCGCCTGCCCCGATACGACGCCGGGAACGAACAGCGCAGGAATGAAAAGGAAAGCGAGAAATTTTCTAACTATCATTGCGGGGCTCCTCATGCTGGTTTTCGCTTAAAATTGAAAACTTCTAGTCACTACACAATTGTTGCAGTTTAATTGAAATCAAGAGCTTACAGCGTTTCCGGTATCAATTAGTTGCATTCGGAAAAGCTTTTTTTTTGGACTCCCAACAGCATAGTTTCCCCGCTCCAAATTGTCTACCAATTTGACTGGAAATCCGCCAAGCGCGCAGCTGCAAACACCCCCGAATTGGGAATATTACAGCGCAAAAGCCTGGAGCGTGGTACCAGAGGGAATTAGCACATACTGGCGCCCGTCCAGAATATAAGTAACAGCAGCTGCACCCCAGATACGGGATCCTGTCTGGTAATGCCAAAGGTTTTCCCCGGTTTCTGCGTTGAATGCCATAAAATTACCTTCGTGGTCGCCAGCAAATACAAGACCTGCAGCAGTGGTCATAACCCCGCCAAATGTGGGAGAGGGATAAGTAAATTCCCATTCCAGTTCCCCAGTGTGGACGTCCAGTGCACGCAATGCTCCATGGCCCTTTTCCGCGTCGATAAACACAGTCCCGCCAAAATTAGATTGTCCCGGCGTGTTGGCTGGCTCCTCAGCCACATAAGTAGCGCAGGTTTCACGGGCCGTGAGGATAAAAAGATCGAGCCCGGGATAGAACGAGGGCGGATAAAAATTGGTTGAACCCCAAGGATCAGGCAGACAACCCTGCGAACCGTCATTGAGCACGATCGGTCTACCATCAGTCCCAATTTCCCGGGCCCAAGTAGTAGCAGTAAAAGGCTCGCCTAATAGGAACTCTCCGGTAACGCGATCCAGTACGTAAAAGAATCCGTTACGATTGCCCACCATAACTACCCTCCTGGGTTCGCCTTCCCAATCTATGTTGGCGAGCACGGGGATTTGATTGGCGTCCCAGTCATTAAGGTCATGAGGCGTGAACTGATAGTGCCAGCGTAATTCGCCGGTGTTAGCGTCTAATGCCACGATAGAATCGGTATACAAATTATCGCCGGGACGATTCTCACCGTAATAATCCGGGTTCGGATTGCCTACCCCCCAATAAATAAGATTCAGATCCGGATCATAACTGCCATTCATCCAAGTGCCACCTCCGCCCGCGGCAAGCACGGCAGGGTCATTAGGCCAAGTCTCACTACCCGCCTCTCCAGGTCCGGGTACAGTATTAAATCGCCAAATGCGTTCCCCAGATACCGGGTCAAAGGCATCAATAAAACCGCGAGTTTGATATTCACCACCAGAAATACCGACGATTACTTTGTTATCGAGCACCAATGGCGCCAAGGTCGCGGAATACCCAATCCTATAATCCGCCAGTTCGCGCTCCCATAATACGTCTCCGGTTCGGCGGTCGAAAGACATTAAGTAAGCATCCAAGGTCACCATAAATAATTGATTGCCCAACATGCCGAATCCACGATTCACCGGAGCGCTTGCCCCATAGGTCAAATCATTAGGCAGATTTCGACGATACCGCCAGAATGCCCGACCAGTTCGAGCATCTAAGGCCCACGCATAGTTATTTGAGCCAGTCACGTACAGGACGCCATTGTCGAGAAGAGGTGTCGTTTCAAATCCACGCCCGCGTGTTGTAGTGCCTGTCTGAAAAGTCCAAACTGGACGCAATTGATCCACATTACTCGGAGTGATCTGAGTCAGCGGGCTATGGCGCCTTCCACTGTAATCACCAGAATAGGTTAGCCAACGAGTAGGGTCATTAAATCCATTCAGTAAATCTTCGAAAGAAGGCCCATCGTTGTCTTGTGCGATAGGCTCGCTAAACGGCAAAATGCATAACCAGACGCAAAACAATTTAATTAATTTGTTCGTAAACATTTTGTACTTCTCATTGTTGTAGGAGGGTCAACGGCTCCGGTTTGATTGCAGGTAGCTTATTAAATCATTGACGTCAGTATTGCTTAAGGAGCTTTCCGCAAAAATGGGCATCAGTGATTGTTGCTCGTACCTCAGCTCACGCAAATTCGATTTGGTAAATCCCCGCAGAACCTGATTCCTGTCCATCATCTGGATTGAAAAAGCATCCTCACTCTTTATTGTCCCCTGTACACTTTCATTATCCATCGTGATAAATGAAACTGGTTTGTAAAGACGGGTAATATTGACACTGGGGTTCCTGATGGAACTGATAAGCGCACTCAATGAACGACGGGCAGTAATATTGGACAAGTCTGGCCCCAAGCTTCCGCCATTACCGTTTGCCCTATGGCAATCGGAACAGTATCTTGCAAAAAGTTGAGCTCCCCGGCTTGAATCACCCGCGACTTCATTCGAAGTACCGACCTCAGCAACACTTCGAAGGAAAGATACAAGCATCCAGATTTCAGTATCAGGGAAGCTATGCGGAGGCATAATGCTGCCAGAGATCCCGTCACGAATAGTCTGAAAGACATCCTCTTCCGATAATTGCCTTTGTGACCACATCATTGTTAAGTCTGGGGCGTCTATAGTTGAAATACCTTTGGCATCGGCCCCGTGACAGGTCGCACACTGAGCTCGGAAGATTGAACCACCTACGCGGGCAGCGCGCGGGTCCGCTTCTAATGGATTTAATGTCTGAGCATAAGCATTAACTACTAATAGCATTAGCAGCAAAAGCGAATTAAGGAAAATTGCTAATTGGCTATTGTTGATCACAGTGATTATTGTTCTGTTGGATTTCAAATCCTATTCTCACTTCGGATTATCAGATGGGCGTTGTCTGCTTCGCAGAATACCACCAACTCTTCTATCAGGCGACATCCCACAAATTCTGGTTAAGACCAGCTTTTATTGACATTACTCTCTATTAGATTAATCCTATGCCCTTAAGCTAATTACACGAATCTTTACACTAACAATATCGGAGGGAATGATGAGTCGCAATCCGAAGAAAAAATATATAGAAATTATTACCTCAGTTTGCGCTGCAGCAGTGCTTGGCGCCATCGTACTGGTATCGCAAACTAATGTTATTTCGGCCCAATCAAGCAATTTTCAGGGTGGCGCACCACAGGTAAGCCAAGCTCCAGACATGCGTAATATTCGCATCCTGTTTCCTGCCGGTGTGCGTTCTGCATGGCACACCCATACCTGGGGTCAGTTACTGATGATCGAAGAGGGAATTGGCCTGCATCAGATTCGGGGTCGAGCCATCGAGGAATTCCACCCAGGTGAACCTTTTTGGACACCGGCGGACATTGAGCATTGGCATGGTGCCCATCCGGAAGTAGATGCACACCAACTAACCATTTACGAAGGCGGAGTAGAGTGGCTCGATCCGGTAACCGATGATCAATACCGAGGCGTTCGCTTTCGCCCAATGGCTCGTTCGTCCAACTGATCAACAGTATCGACTATAAAGTTCCCTACAGAATCAAGAAAAGCTGGTGGAATTATGGAAGTCCCACTAGCTTTTTTGTTCTGGAGTCTCAAAAATTTGCCTCTTTTAGTCAATCACATTGAACAAGCTTTTCATTAAAACAAGCAATCTTATACTACGTTAGACGGACCACCTGCGTATCACGACCCCTTATCATTTCATTAGAAAATCGGAATCGTTATGAGTACTCACGTTTTGCAAGCATTAACAATTCTTGGCTGCGCTAGTCTGCTCTTCACCTGCGGGCAGGATCAACCTTCTGCACCTGAGCTAAGCTTTGAAGAATCTTTACAAGAGCAATTGATCCTAGCTGAGCCGGGCGATCTAATCCTGATTCCAGCAGGAACACACGAGCTTACCCGCAGCCTTTCTCTTAATGTGCCAGGTGTAACTATTAGAGGTGAAGGTATCGATACAACGATTCTTTCATTCAAAAATCAGATACAAGGGGCCGAAGGATTGCTGGTCAATGCTGATGATTTCGTCATTGAAGATATCGCTATTGAAGATACAGTTGGTGACGCACTTAAAATTAATGAAAGTAATAACATTACCATCCGAAACGTTCGAACCGAATGGACTGGTGGCGCCCTCACAAGCAATGGCGCCTATGGCATATATCCAGTGCAGTCCAGCAATATCCTGATCGAAGGCGCCGTTGCGATCGGCGCATCGGACGCCGGCATTTATGTGGGACAGTCAACTCGTATTATCGTGCGCAATTCTGTCGCAGAATATAACGTTGCTGGCATCGAGATCGAAAATTCAACCTTTGCAGATGTGTACAGCAATGTCGCCACAAACAACACGGGTGGCATCCTGGTTTTCGATTTGCCGAACCTTCCTGTACAAGGTGGCCGTAATACCCGCGTGTTTAATAACCATGTAGCGAATAACAATACCGCTAATTTTGCGCCAGAGGGGAACATCGTCGGAGACGTTCCGGCGGGGACCGGATTGATGATTCTGGCCAACGACAACATCGAAGTATTTGGCAATCAGTTCACCGATAACGACAGTGCGCACATTATTATAGTCAGCTACTACATCACAGAACGTCCGTTTGAAGATCCCAATTACGACCCCTTTCCGGAATTAATTTTTATTCATGATAATCAGTTCAATGGTGGCGGAGAAACCCCAGACTCCGAACCTTTGATTGCTTTACAGCAAGCAACCCAAAAAGCGATCCCCGCTGTGGTGTGGGATGGCGCAACGGTTCCCGGCAAGGCACCACAGCAAATTCTCTGTCTAGCCGACAACGGTGACCTCAGCTTTGTCAACCTGGATGCAGGAAATGGATTTACCGAACCCTCTTTTGACAGTACTAACCACGCCTGCATGCTGCCCGAGCTCCCAGAGATTTCGCTTGGCTCGGCGAAATGACCGCCCAGTTACTCCGTACTTCCCTAATCGGGGCAGTGTGCGTCATTCTTGTCAGTGCCTGCTCCGACTCACCCCCGTACTATCATGCTACCGAGAACCCGCTACGGTTGTCTGATTGGAACCTGTTCACTCGCGAGGGAAGCAATTTAGTACCAAACGACGCAAGCATGGTATTCAGACCCGCAAACCAGTTGTTTTCTGACTACTCTCAAAAATTACGCACACTCTGGTTACCCGATGGTTCTCAGGCCCGCCTGGTAGATGAAGAAATCGAGTACCCGGTTGGAACCGTGATTAGCAAAACCTTTTATTATCCAACTAATGCAGAGGGGCACGTACTAAAGCAAATTGACCTTGCTGAGCGTCAAATCAACCTCTCTAGAAACAAAATCATAGAAACGAGGTTAATGGTTCGTAGAGAAGCAAGATGGGATGCTTTCCCCTATGTATGGAATGAAGAGGAAACTGAAGCCTTCCTGCGTATAGCTGGAAGCAGTACACCAATCAATCTAATAAGTGATACCGGAAACCATGATTTCGTTTATTTCGTCCCCAATGAAAACCAATGCTCGGGTTGTCATGTAACTTCACATCCCGCCGGCGATATGCATCCCTTGGGAGCGATCGCAACACAGCTAACTGCCGCGTTCGATTATCCTAGGCACAACACGGAACTCCAGATCAATAAATTGGTGGCCCGAGGCTGGCTGGCCAAAAAAGCCAATGGCCCCTCCCCCGTGTCCTGGCGGGATGAAACTGCAGATTTGGAAGCCCGCGCACTGTCTTACCTGAACATCCAATGCGGACATTGCCACAACCCGGAGGGTCCAGCTGATACATCTTCACTCATACTCGATGGCTCTCACAAATTTCTCATCAACTTGGGTGTTTGCAAGACCCCTGTAGCAGCAGGAGGCGGATCCGGCGATATGCTTTATAGCATTGTGCCGGGAGCACCGGATCGTTCGATTCTACTCTATCGCATGCGCTCCTCTGAACTCGATGAGATGATGCCGGAACTAGGAAGATCTTTAATACACAGTGAAGGAATCAGTTTGATCTCTCGTTGGATAGACCAGTTAGCAGGATCCTGTTCTTAATATTTTCCACATCAGATTAATTTCATGGGAATCAGAAAAGAAGAAGTGATTTCTAGAAAATTCCTTGTTTTCACCCTGGCACTCCCAGCCCGCAGATTAAAGTTGCAGGACTTTTATCAATGGTCCTGGTCAGGTTTGCATTGTAGACTAGACAATAATAATTACGGATAAAAAATGCGGTAACTGCATTGCGCCCCCACTTCCTAAGATCTCGCCTAGCATTTGTCTGCCTGTTGTTCGGCTGCCTGCTAACAGCTTGTAGCGAACAAGAGGGAATGCGCCGAACATATGTACTCACTACGGGCACCACAGGCGGTACCTTCTATCCGGTAGGGGTGGCCTTGTCGACACTTGTTTCTGGACAAGAAGAAGCCGGTTTCTCGTTAACTGCTATCAGTTCGGCGGGATCAATGGAAAATATCAAGCTACTCAGAGATAACCAGGCCCAGTTCGGGTTAATTCTCGCTATCTTTG
>JAKUTG010000094.1:0-8216 GCA_022447905.1 Pseudomonadales bacterium
CCATTGATATCAGTAAAAATAAAGGTACGAAAATCAGTTTTTCTCGCATGCTCATTTCCTCGTTGCTAGGACTATTATTGTTGTCCTATTAATTATTCTTTTCATAGGAGAACAAATCAAAAATTTAAAAACAAGAGTTGGAGATTTACAAAGCTTAGTAGTCGCTGGCAAAGGAACGCTGAATTACGCATTGGCCAGAAATTTACTTCCGCTGTTAGCGCTTTGTTTATGATCTATTGATAACGAACAGGAGCAGTGGTTATGCGAATGCGAGACTCCATATAAGTTATCGAATCACCATCGATTTCGCTAAACCAATGTGGAGTGCCAGGCTGCAAAACAAGGATATCACCAGCCGCAACACGCCGTGCCAGGCCACCTTCCACGCCATGTAGTGTCCTGACAACATCGTCACTGGTTTGCTCTGCAATAGGCGTTTTTAAAAGACCACCGGTAACTAGTGTGCCGCTACCTTCAATGATTCGGTAAATTTCCACACTGTAGGGATGCATAACTGCGTACTGTGGAACTTCGCTGACCCTTCTCCTTACGGATATACCAGGAGAAATAGTCACGGAAACCCCTGCAGCAGAGTTCGAATTGCGGGCTGCCTCAGTTAATTGCGCTATTATTTCCTGACTCGGTTTATAGATTGCAGGAGGTGCGCCAAAGTTCTGGGCTACTAACCACGGGCTTATCGCAAGAAGCGTTAAAAGAAAATATTTATGGCTCTTCAAAGTAAAGCTTAAGCTCTTGCATTTGTCATAAGAAAAACTAACAACTCGTTTTCAATAATTTCAGAAAGTCCCGGAATAAATAGAATGCTCAAGACTGTTACTACAGCAACTACACCACAAAGCTTTAAATATTTTTTTTTGTCCATCGCTAAGCTCTCGCGTTGGTTGATAGGAATGTAAGCATCCTAGATTCAATAGTGTCAGAAAGTTCTGGGATAAATAGAATACTCATTGCGGTAACCAGCGCGACCGCAGCACAGAGGATTAGATAGTTTTTAGTTGTCACTTTGCGGCTCCTAGTTGATTTCCCGAGGGACAAGCTCAAATACCCACGAATTGCCTGCTTCAATGCCCGCTCTTGATGCGGCGATAGCTTGGGGAGGCGCGGTTGGCGCCCCACCATATTTCGTAATTAGTTTCGCTGATACTCCATCAAGCACATCGCCTTCCGTGATTCGTACCAAACTGCGCGGGTAACGAATGCCATCTACCCGCAATACGCCTTCGTTGTTGCCCTGGTCTGCTTCAAAAGCCCATTCCTTCCAAAGCCTACCCAGCATTGTGGTCATGTATCCCGAGATTATGAAGAGCCGGCCCTCACTCTCGAGTACATAAATCAAACGGGAGGCCATCGGGTCGTTAAGTTGAAGTTCTACCAATTGAATGTCATCCGTGAAACTCCAATCTGGCTCGGGACCGGTGTGTAAGCGACCCGACGTCATTTCTCCTCCAGGGAAAAGAATAGAGGGGCCATCGGCATTGCGGTTATCTAGTCTCAGAGTAGCTAGTGTAACCAAGGGAACAAGCACAAGAATGCCGATAACCTGAAGGACTATTTTTGTGTTTTTATTCATAATCGTAACCCTATTTTTACTAAAAATAAGAGAATTGGCACTTTAGTTTTCTTCGGTTTTGTTTGCTTCGCGCGCACGTTGCTCTTCAATTCTTGCTCCGCGCAGGATGTACGTCATCGCATAGTTGCCTTCGTGACAGGCATATTCATATTGAATGTAATCATCTAACTTGGGCATCGGGCGTACAGCTGTCCATGGTTGTGTGTAGATCGTTGGGTCTTCCACCGTAAACGAGTAGTCGATCATGTCTTCACCAACGCGCGTGAAACGCTCAATGGACCGAGTATAGTGCGACGATGGAAATCGATGACGTGTCTTGGAGCTAAAATTGGCAGTTTCTACCACCAGTGTGTTTCCTTCCCAGTAGCCGCGAGAGTCACCGTTCCATTGCCTAATACTGTCGTCCAACTTTGGACGACCATCTATTGGTATAATTCTGACATCGTGGATCATTTCCACATAGATCGCCACAAATTTTTCGTTCTGGATTATCTGATAAGAATTGTTGTATCCAGAAGAAATAGGTGGCACCCCGTGATAAGTGATACAGCGATCCCAGTTGGAACGGTCGAGCCACGAGTCAGCAGGGTGTTCGCGACGGTAAGCTGCTTCCTGTCGCCGTTTTGCAATGGTCGCTTCTTGTAGAGGTAATCTGCCGTTGGGCGGATCTATAATTAGTGAGGTTCGCATGTCAGCTGAAATTTCACCTCTATCGAACCATTGATAATTATAACTCCCAACATCTCCTGGTCGGTCTACCGGTTCACGCTGTGTTGCAGCGTAAATCTCCTTTGCCTCTTCGGCCGTGTAGAATTCCTTATCGCCTAGGCGGCTAGAGCGTTGGAGTGGGGTCAGGCTGGCATAGGACCACATGCCTTGCAAATCTGGGTCGCCCCAGGGGGTTTTCTTGTTGTAATTGCTGTTTGATTGGGCGAACGCTGATTCGCCGCTAAATGCCAGAGAGGCTGCAATCAAGCCTATTACCGCGACGAATTTGGTTTTCATTATCATTTTCCGTCACTCATAAGAGGAGCCTAGAGTACCATAGCTTGATGGTAGTCACTAAGAGCCGCCAATACTAAACTAGAGCTGGAGTATTATGTTGAATTACAAATTATTGCTTGTAATGATTAATTATTCAGTAACGTTTACGCGCACATAACCGTTGGTCCAGCAACAGTAGAATTCGAAGCCGTATGCCGGTTCGCTGGGACGCTCGGTATCGTTAATGACCTGCACACGCAACACATAGGAGCCTGGCTCATGGAAGGTGGCGGTGGTGGTTGCCGCGCCATCAGCAGCGTTCAGAGTCATCTCCGCCTGACTGAATTCGACCGAATTGGGACCCTGATGCAGGGTCCAGTATATCCAGGTACCGGCCTCAGGGTGGCGCACCCTCGCGATGAGGGAAAGTGGCTCCCCCACTCTGGCCTGTCGTGGCCCTTCCCAGAGACCGCGCCGACCACGGAAATTGGGCGGGTTGTCGTTCAAACTCAAATAGGGGGCAACGGCATCGCGGCCCAATGTCTCAGTCTCGTCCAGCACGTACGACGGTAAAAGTGAGCCAGGAACAGACAGCTCGTCGCCCTGAGTTTCCAGGGTCCAGATCACATCCTTTCTGCCGAAATCACTGGGAACCTCCACGGAGAACACACACCAGTGGTGTCGGTACGGTCTTGTCAGTTCCGGGGCAGGAACAGGATCGAAATGAGTGGGTTGGGCCCCGTCAAATTCAGCCGGCTCGATGCGGTTCGCGTCTCCCAGTGGAACTTCGACCTGCTCTTCGGTATTCATATTGAAGTAACCGAAGCAGAGGGTATAGCTGCCGTCGTCATTGGGAAACCAGCCTTCAAACAGGGGAATGACATGCTGCCCGTGAGGCCGCAAGGTAGCATCATTGAAAGGATTGAGGCTGGTTGACTGGGCCGACACCAGTAACGCATTGCTCGCCCAACAGGCGAGCAACATGATTGCAGCGCTTTTGAGAAGACTACTCACGGCGGCCTAGTGCTCAATTTGTGCGGTCAATCTGCCTCTTCGTTCAGCACTCAAGCGTTGGAACTGATCGTCTGTGAGATAGGTAATGCCTAACCAGGTGTGGGACATTTCATCCACGCCCCGTTGCCCGAACACCACCCATTGACGATGATCCGGGTTGTTGGGATTGTCAGCTGTGTTGTCCCAGGTGGAAGTGAGCATCAACATGGTTCCCTTCGGTAATAAGGGTGCCACGTCATCTTCGAATTCGTAGGCGATCTGCCAGGCATGATTATACTTGTCCACACGTGCCAGCATCTCCCTACGGCCATCGGGATAGACGGCTACCAAAGATTGGGCCTTGCCGCGCATATGCATGTGAGGCCGGAAGCTGGTAATTAGCGCCGGTCTATCCAGAACTCTGACACCTTGGTGTGATTTGATTGAATTCGGTGGTAAGACAATATCGCCTGCCCACAATCCTCCGGGACCTGTGTCGGCTGCGAAGAATTGTTCCCCTCTTGTACGGAATTCTGGCTTATAGCCCTTAGGGTAAAGCCATACAGCCGCTTCAGCTTGCTCATTCGCGACTTCCTGGTTAATGGGAAAGTAATGCAAGTTCCAGCGAATCGAACCCGTTGGATAAATAAGCATGCCAGTACCTTCCGAGAATACATCGCCTCCTTTGCCGACGCCTTGCCGGCCGACTGGACCGGACGCTCTATTACCATGCTGATCGACTGACCGAAGTGTGGCGTGACCGTGGTGTAGAACTTTTACTCCCAGTGGATAGGAGCCTTTCAGTTCGGTTGCTCGCACGTATCGTGGTTGGTCAATCAGACCTTCGAACGGAGTGTCGCGCACCCACCACTGGTCCTGTGCATTCGCCGCGACAGTGTATGGGGGAGACTGAACCACGAAGTCTGGTTCTCCGAGCAGCGTCGATAATTGCCAAATACTTCCGTTGGGGAGTTCTGGAATGGGGGGCATGAGGTCAGGGTCACCTTGAGGAGCCCCCGTTTCTGCCCATGAAACAATATCTGCGATTTGCTGATCACTCAGGGATATATCATTTTTATAGGCTTGGATGCCGATAGTCTTGTCTAGATGCCAGGGAGGCATTTCCCCCATCTGCACCTTGTAACTGATCAGCGGTGCCCAAGGACGAACTTCTTCGTAGTTAAGCAATGACATCGGGCCAATCCCGTCAGGATTATGGCAGGAGGCACACTTTTCAAAAATTATGTTCGCAATATCTTTGGAGTAAGTAAGTTTGTCGTCATGCGCTGCTTGAGCAATAGCGCTTTCCAGCCCAACTATCCCGATAACTAATAGCAATACGGTTAGAGTTTTTGCCAGTAATCTCTTCATCAATGGCTTTTTCATGGTTATCTGTTCCTCTAAGAGTAATCGTGCAGCCAAACTCCCGATACATATGATCCTAGCATAAGTTTCACGTGCCAAAATGTCCATGCTATTAGCTTAATTCTGGGCTTCTTTACTATATTTTGGGGCCTTGAAACGCTCAATCTGTATAAACCCTAAGTGCTAGATGTTAGGATCTGGATTAATGAATATGGTAATTCGAAAACAGGCTTTTAGATTTTTGTTCTCCTTGCTTTTCGCCTCGTTGGCCAGTATCAGTGCCACTGCGGAGAGAAAACCTATACTGGTTGCAGATCTGGGTCCTCAGATTGGTGAGCAAGTTCCTGAATTTCGTCTTCCTGATCAGAATGGTCAGACTCATTCCCTTGACTCCATTATGGGCCCAAACGGTGCGATGTTGCTATTTCACCGTTCTGCAGACTGGTGACCATACTGCAAAGCGCAACTCGTGGAGTTGCAAGAACGTATGGAGGAGCTAGAAAGCTCAGGTATTGGCTTTGCTGCAATAAGCTATGATTCAGTAGAAGTCCTGGCGGATTTCGCTCAGCGGCGTGGAATCACTTTCCCGTTACTTTCCGATGATGATTCAGCGGTTATAACCGAGTTCGGAATTCTCAACACGGTGGCAGCGGAAGGACTAGGTCCGGATGCCGAAGAACCTGGGGTCCAGGCCGATGTTGCCAAATACGTATCCGTCTTTGGCGCCAGCCAACTAATCGTTGGTACACCATACCCTGGCACCTTTATGGTTGATAATCAGGGGCGGGTCACTTCGCGTTTCTTCGAAGAGTTCTATCGTGAACGCAACACCACGACCAATGTTATGTTGAAACTGGGTGTCGGCGTGTCTCCTATCGAGGCTGTGGAGGGATCGACTGCTCACTTGAAGTTTAGCGCGTATCCCAGCAATTCATCGGTTACAGTAGGTACGCGTTTCTCGCTTGCTTTGGAAGTAGAGCCCGGGGAAAACATGCACTTATATGCGCCCGGTGCGGATGATATGGGCTACCGGGTTATTGGTTTCAATTTGGCTCCAAATCCGTTAGCGCGTTACGAGCCAGTACAGTACCCTGAGTCAGAAATTTACCACTTTGAACCACTAGATGAACACGTGCCCGTCTATCAGGAACGATTCATGCTACTGCAAGAAATTGTAATGAACGCGGACGCCGAAGCTGAAACCATCATGGCAGAGCTTGATGCTTTGACACTTTCTGGTACATTGGAATATCAGGCCTGCGATGATGAAATCTGCTTTCTTCCCCAGTCCATTCCTGTTTCATTCACACTAGCCTTGACTATGCCGGACCGGCAACGCGCACAGCGATAAATCGCAGAACGCCAACCTTAACGCCATTCGCTCGCTAGTTCACTTGGATTAGACCGCAAGAAACGGATAAGATCTGCGTGAAATTGATCCGGTATTTCTATTTGTGGAGCGTGACCGATACCTGGATAAAGTAAGATTGTTGAGTTCTGTAATTGTTGATTTACATTATTTACAAGTGCTGGGAAATTCCGAGCTAGGCGATCGTCTTCACCGCCAATCACTAGTGCTTTACTGGCTATGTGCTGCCAGTCATACACAACAGGGTCGTCGTATAACATCTGGCCTTGAAGCCTTTTTACCCTAGCTAGCCGCGGCCACTCACTGCTCATGATCTGTCCGTACTGACGACGTACAAATTCCAGTTGCGTCGGAGGCCACTTTGTTGGGAAATAGATCTGATGACTTCTTAGTATTGAGCGGTAACTGGAGGAGCCTACGCTTCCGGCCAAGGGGTCGCTCCAGGGTCGCCCCTGACGCTGATCAGTAAGCCCAATCTGATTGACCATTACAACGTGGGTAGTGATATCAGGGTATAACATGGCAAAGCGGCTAACCACCATGCCGCCCATTGAGTGTCCTGCTATAGCAATTTCGTCGATTTCAAGTTCATCAAGCAAAGCCTTCATATTTGCGGCAACGAAATTGAAGTTATAGGGAATGATAGGTTTGGAAGACTTTCCGTAACCGACGCGATCAACTGCGAGCACGCGGAATCCCGCCTCGGCGAGAGCATTGATAGTTGGAGTGTAGGCCTCAGAGTAAAAATTCATACCGTGCTGCCAAAGTACTATTTGGCCATTAGCTCTTCCGCTTGGGGCCACATCCATATATGCCATACGCATGTCCTGGCCGAACCGGGTCAGTTCAAGAAAATGAACCGGGTAGGGGTAGGTTATTTCCTCGAAATTGATGGATATCGGCCCCCAGTCTCCCGGCGGCTCGGAAGGTGGTTCCGCAGGCCAGTGTTCATCGGCATTTGCCAGATTGGTAATACCAAGTAGCAGTGGAAAAAATGTGATTACAATTTGCTTTTTGCAATTCAACATAACTTAGATCCTGTCGATTTTTACTCTTTTTGAGTCTTTTTGGTTGAAGTTCTCATTTGCTCAGTTCGGCAGGGCAAACACGTAGAGGTTCGTGCCCCGGCTTGGTCGCAGTTCTGGAGTCAGGTTGACCTGACCACCACCAGTATTGACTGCTATGTATTGTATGCCATCTACCTCGAAAGTGATGGGGTAACCGCTAACGGACGAGCCAAGATTAATTTCCCACAGAATTTCTCCAGTCCGGTGATCAAAGGCTCGAAAGCGCCCATTAGCATCACCGCCGAAAACGAGCCCGCCGCCCGTAGCGACGAGAGACATTGTGCCGGCGCGAGTCTCAAACAGCCATTCCGTTCTTCCGGTCTCTGCCGATATGGCTCGGACGGTACCAAGGTTAGTTGTACCTGGCGTCACTTGGTGGCGAGCAGCCAACTGATAGATGTCCAAACCTCCTTGACCGCCTTCGGTTAGAGCGCGGGCTACCTCACTGTCAAAGTTACCAGTAGCGAGCATGGTGGCACAGGTATTTCGAAGTGGGTAGTACATAGTGTTTGTAAGAGGGCTATAAGCGCCAGCTTCCCAGTCTTTGCCGCCGGTCCAAGTAGGACAAACGAAGACAATCTGTTCTGCCTCCCGGAAAATTATTTCTTGATTTTCGGTCACGGCTCCACTAGCTCCATCGATGTCGGTAATGACGTTTTGTTCGACGGTGGGAGTTGCCCACAAAAACTCACCGGTTTCACGATCCAAGGTATAAACAACACCGGTTTTCCCAGGTATACCTGTGATAACCTTACGTATTTCCCCAGAACGAAAGTTAGGATTAATCCAAGTTACTGCATCTGGATCCGGAGCTACGCGAGTTTCCACCAACAATCTTTCAAACGGA
>JAKUTG010000095.1:0-8161 GCA_022447905.1 Pseudomonadales bacterium
TTCCACGATTCTACCTGTTCTGTACTATCGTGATCAGTCCAGTCAAATTTAAAAGGTGTCAGCGTGATATAACCTTTTTGATAGGCATAGGTGTCGGTACTACTGTCTACAGACTGCACGATAACTCGCTGTCTCTCATACACCGAGCGCTCGCCAGTCTGTTCCACCAGTTCATAATGGGAAGTTTGCAAATAGGAGTCCCCCATGGGCATGATTTTTACACCTTGTAACTCGCCGCCTGGAATATTTATTGAAATCAGCGTACCTTGCGGAGCTCCCGACTCTCTATAGCGCTTCACCAATTGGACGGTGAACCGGGCAGAGGCAACAGTATCGACGTCTGCTACATCCTGCGAGACAGCTATGGCAGGCACCCCATGCAATAGACCTTCCATCGCAGCGCCTACTGTACCCGACAGGTGGGATATGTTGCCAACGTTGGCGCCGCGATTGATTCCAGACACTACGAGGTCGAACGGATCGTCCTTGCCGAGTTCCACAAGACCAAAGCGAACTGCATTGGAAGGCCTGCCAGCCACTGCGTAGCCAAGCAACTCTCCATCTTGATAGGTACGCTCCACAATTAATGGACCACCGTCGGTGGAATGGCTACTGCCGGACTGATTATCGGCGGGCGCCGAAACGACAACGTCAACTTCGGGTAGAGCATCAAGCTCCTCCTTCAAGGTATGTAGTAAGGGTGAATTGATACCATCGTCGTTGGACAAGAGGATTCGATAGGTTTGTCCCGCAACGCCTGAACTTGCGTGAAGAAAAATTAGTAGTAACAGGGCGCGCGTCAAATTACTCATTACTTTATTATTAAGATTATTATGTGTTAAGGACATATAAACACCTCAGAAGTTTATTAGCTTCACAATAGCATTATTTCTGTGCCTGATTCGACAATTTTGTATACGCGCAACAGAATGTTTTCGCTTGTTGTTTAGGTAATGATCTGGTTCGCCCTCGCAAGAAGACGATCAAGTCACGGACTTAACTTTGTTAGCCAGGAGTACCTAATTTGCAACTTCTTTCCAAACAAATAGCCGGGTAGCTAACACAAAACTGACAACTAGCCAGACGGCAATACCGATCAAGCTAGGCATAATTGCCAACAGCGAAACACCTTCGTTGGCAATATCCCGCATACCGGTAGAGACAAAACTGAGTGGCAATACGTAAGCTATGGGTTGCACGAGTTCAGGCATTGATTCTATTGGGTAGAACACCCCTGAAAGAAAGATCTGAGGGAAGATGACGATATTTCCTATCATTATCCCGGCTTGTTGAGTTTTGGCGATACTGCCGAGACAAAAGCCGAGATTAAGAAAAATAAATGTACCGAGGATGACTACAAAATAGAAGGCAGCAAAGTTACCAATAATCTGCACATCCAATACCAAAATGGCAAACATAATAAGTACAGATAGTTGGGTTAACACGATAGTTGTCCTTGCTAGCACTATTGCAGTAATAAAATCATTGGGTCGAATAGGGGTGACGAATAAACGTTTTAGAATTCCCTTGCGCCGAAATTCAATTATGTTGTAGCCGCTGCCGGCGATACTGAGCTGCATTAATGTAAACGCCATCAGTCCGGGGAGCAGAAAGTCTAGGTAGCTCTGAGAGCGGGCCTGCACGTCTTCGATGGCAAGACTGAACATTGGTTCGGTATCGCGAAATTCTCGCTCAATTTCAATTAGGGTTTGCTCAAGTAACGGCATGACGAGGCTCAGCTGCGCCAGCTGTGCCGCATCCACGAGTAATCTTAGTTCTACGCTCTGCCGATCCAGATTAGCGACATTAAACATACCCGGAACCACCAATACCATAGTTTGATCGCCTTCCTCGAGTTCAGAGCGCAAACGATTCTCTGTGCCTACAGTCACATTAAAGATTAGACTGTCTTTTAGCTGTTGGACAAAATCCGCAGCGACAACCGAGTCCGATTCATTGACAACGCCGATATCAAGAGGTTCTTGTTGGCCATTGTTCACGAACCCGAAGACGGACATGAAGATAATCGGGAAAAACAGGCTGAAGAAAATCGACTGTCGATCTCGTAGGAAGATCATCAGGAATACCTTGGATAAATGCAGTTGCAGTTTACTGAGTATCATTCTTTTTCAATCCCTGAGTGCGTGTCCGGTTAGTGCAAGAAACACGTCTTCAAGATTACCATGCAGTGGCGCCTCTGGTGGTTCAAGCGCATGTTGCAGTATCAGGTTTTGTGGCGTGCCTTCCGCGATGATCTTGCCATGGTCCATGATAGCGATACGGTGACAGAGGGACTCTGCTTCTTCCATATTGTGCGTTGTTAACACGATGGTCATGCCGGTGTTATTGAGTTCTCGAACTAAATCCCAGATATTTCGTTTCGCCTGCGGGTCGAGACCAGTCGTCGGTTCATCCAGAAACAGCACCTTCGGTTTATTTACCAGTGCACACGCAATCGAAAAGCGTTGTTTTTGGCCACCGGACAAATGTGCAGGTTTAGCCTTTGCCTTTTCAAGTAATTGCACTTTCTCTAATAAGTCGGTGGTATCTATGTCGCAGCTATAAAGTGCCCCGAAGAGAGTTAGTAGTTCAACAAGAGATAAATTATCGAAGTACTCATTGGCCTGCAATTGTACCCCGATAATTTCCTTAATCTTGAAGGGATAGGATTGCACTTCGATGCCATCGATTGTCGCATGTCCTCCATCAATGTCATTTAGTCCTTCGAGCATTTCCAGCGTGGTGGTTTTGCCGGCGCCATTGGGACCGAGGATGCCAAATACCTCGCCCGTTTCGATAAGCAGGGAGACGCCGTCAACGGCGCGAAAGGTTTCGTTTTTGTTGTCGGGAAGTGGGTAGGTCTTCGTGAAATTTTCGATTTCGATGATTGGCATAGAATGCTTTGCTTAAACTTCTTGTTTGAGCCACCCGGCAGGATAAACGAAGCAAGGCACTTTATATTATTGAAAGAATTAACACTATCAAAAGTTCAGTTGGGTGTTTTTGTATGATGAGAGCTCTTAATGAGAGCTACATTAATCAGATTCCAGTGTAGCCCGGTCCGTATATAATTTTACCTGGTCGTCTGCCTGTGTGCCGGCCTTGTTCCACGACGACCTGTCCGTTGACTAATACGAACTTTATACCGATGGCATATTGGTGTGGTTCTTCGAAAGTTGCCTTGTCAATGATCTCATCGGAATCAAATATGGCGATGTCGGCGTAATATCCTTCGGTAAGCAGCCCACGGTTATGAATGCCAAGTCGACGGGCGGTCTGGCTGCTCATTTTTCGCACCGCTTCTTCCAGGGTAAGTACGGCGCGTTCTCGCACGTAATGCCCCAATACCCTGGCAAATGTGCCGTATTGGCGGGGATGCGGTGTTCCTTCTCCGAATATACCGACCGGACCATCTGAACCAATCGCGGTAACCGGGTGCTGCATTATTCGATCTACATCGTCCGTGTTAATGGCGTGATAAACCGCCGTTGCTCCTCCACCTTTGAGGATTTCGAAGACTACCTCGGAAGCGTTCTCCGGCGTCGGATTCATGCCTGCCTCGACGGTGAGCTCCGCTAGATTCTTACCAGTCATGGACGGATCCCAAGTGTTGCGGGAAATAAATATGTTCCTGGGGTCACCGCCCCCACGATCGTAGAGAATCTTCAGCACAACTTCATTCTTAATGGCGGCACGAGTTTCTGGACTTTCAATACGTTCCAGCATACGGACACGACCTCCCTCCTGTGCCCATTGTGGAATTAAAGCGTTGATGCCGGTTTGAGAAGCTGTGTAAGGATATTGATCGATAGTGATATCGATACCACGCTCACGGGCTTGGTCAACTAGTCGTAAACTCTCAACCGACGATCCCCAGTTTTCGACACCAATAACTTTATGGTGAGTCATTTGTACAGGGATGCCACTCTCCTCACCGATGCGAATGGTTTCATTAACCGAGTCGATCAGCTGAGCAGCTTCTTCTCGCATATGAGAGATGTAGATGCCGCCGTGTTTAGCAGCAACTTTGGATAACTCGATAACTTCTTCAGTGGACGCGAAACTACCGGGCACGTAAAACAATCCGGTAGAAAGGCCCAAGGCGCCGTGTTGCATGGCTTGCTGAACCATATCCTTCATTTGCTCTAATTCGTCCGGAGTTGGATCGCGATCTTCCGCTCCGATAACCTGGGATCGGATAGTTCCGTGCCCTACAAAGATCCCCCAGTTCGGGCTTATCTGCTTATCGAGTATGGTCTGGTAATGTTCGTCAACAGGAAACGGTGAAGTTCCGTCATTGCCTTCGGTAAGAGTAGTCACTCCCTGCAACAAGGCGCTCTCAGCATTGGGCACATCCAAAATTCCACGCAGAGCATGGGTATGGGGATCGATAAAACCTGGGGCCACAATAAGTCCATTCGCATCGATAACCTGGCTGCCGGTGTCGGATGACAAGTCACCAATGCGGACAATACGTTCACCATTGATAGCGACATCTGCCTCATACCAAGGATTTCCTGAACCATCAACGACCCTGCCATTGCTGATGATAATGTCATAGCTGTTTTGGGAATAAGCATGACTTGTTCCCAAGACTAGCAGCAATGTCAACAGACGATACAAGCGCTTTCTCTACCTATGGTTACCAAATTCTTATGCGTTCTTCTGGAGGCAGATATAAATCATTTTCCGGAGTTACATCGAAAGCCTCGTACCATTCGTCGAAATTTCGGACGACACCATTTACTCGAAACTCCGAGGGTGAATGAGGATCGGAAGTAAGACGCTGGATTAGGGCCTCTTCACGATACTTACCTTGCCATACCTGAGCCCAAGCTAGGAAGAAGCGTTGATCACCGGTGTAGCCGTCTATAATTGGAGCTTCTTCACCATTGAGGGATATCTTATAGGCGCGGTACGCTAACGATAGACCTCCTACATCTCCGATGTTCTCACCCAGAGTGAAGTTTCCGTCGATAAAGTAACCGAGCACCGGTTCAAACTTACCATACTGCGTAGCTAGAGCTGCCGTCAGCACTTCGAAATTGGCACGGTCTTGATCAGTCCACCAGTTACGTTGGATGCCAGCAAAATCAGATTTTGAACCCTGGTCGTCGAAACCATGGCCCATTTCGTGGCCGATAACTGCGCCGATACCGCCGTAGTTAACCGCTGGGTCAGCCGCTTGATCGAAGAATGGAGGTTGCAGAATACCGGCCGGGAACACTATTTCGTTAAAGGACGAGTTATAGTATGCGTTCACCGTTTGGGGTGTCATACCCCATTCCTCCCGGTTGGTTGGATTCCCTAGCCTACTGATTTCATCCCGGTAATTATACTCACGCACGTTTTGCGCATTCTGGAAAAGGTTTTCTCGAGTAATATCGATAGAAGACAGATCTTTCCACTCATCTGGATAGGCTATCTTAGGGCGAAAGGACTCCAATTTTTTATTTGCTTCTTCCTTGGTGGCAGAACTCATCCAGTCATTATTTTCGATACTCTGGGCGAGTGATGTGCGTAAATTCTCTACCAGCTGGTTCATTTGCTGTTTGGCTGATTCAGGGAAATGACGCTCCACGTACAGCTGACCAATCGCTTCACCTAGACTGTTCGACGCGCCGACTCGTAGCACACCTCTCTCCCAACGTTGACGTTGTTCCGGTACGCCGTTAAGTGTTGTGGAATAAAAGTGAAATGCTTCCTCGTCGACTTCCTCTGAGAGGACGCTTGCATTATCTACGATGAATCTATAGGTCATGTAACTCTTCCAATCATCGACAGGTAGTGTATTTACAAGGTCAATAATGGGATACATGGCACTTGGATATGAAATATTTAGGTCTTCCAAATTATGAATGCCGGCTGCCGCAAAGTAGGCGTTCCAATTAAAGCCTGGATCTTCAGCCACGAAGTCTGCATAAGTCATCGGGTTATAGGGCAGGTCTCTCTTGCGGCGCTGATCGCGCGGCCAGATATGTTCCGCGATCTGGGTCTCCAGTGCTAGTACCCTATTCGCTTTCTCGGAGGTGTCTTCTAAATTTGCAAAATCCAGAATACGGGCAATATGAGCAACGTACTCGTCTCGCACATTCTCGTACTGCTCGGTATCAATCAAGTAATAATCTCGGTCAGGTAAGCCCAATCCGCCCACTGACAGAACCAGCTGGTGACGATCCGGATTACTGCGATCAGCCCCCACATAAAACCCAAAAGGGCTTGCGGTATTTTCAATCGTGGCACGACCAAATCCCGCGACAAGCTCTTCCTGTGTGTCTATTTCGCTCAGTGTAGCAAGGCCAGGAATTAGAGGTTGGACACCGAGTCGGTTCAGAGTCTCGGTTTCCATATAACTAAGGTAATAGTCACTGATCTTCTGCTCCATAGAACCTACCGCTGGTTCGGCAGAAGATAAGTCGTCGATTATGACACGCACGTGTTGGTCAGAACGATCGCTGAGAACAGTAAAGGAACCATAGCTACTGCGATCAGAAGGCAGGTTAAAGTTATCAAGCCACATTCCGTTTGCGAAGCGGAAAAAGTCATCGCCGGGTTGTACGCTGGAATCTTGACTACTGAGGTCTATTCCAAAGTTCCCCAGTTCTGGGTTTGACGTTGTGGTAGTTGTTTCTTCTGTGGCAGCCCCTGCCACCGGTTCGGACGCCGGCATTGGAGAAGAGAATTCCTCGCTGCCGCAGGCAACAAGAAAAGCGCAAGACAAAAGCATAGAAAACCTGACCGACGATGTCATTATGAGACCTCCAACCCTATACAAATAGAACATTAACCGGAGAGTATACCGGAATTGTAATCTTTAATAGGACGCTAAAAGCAAAGAAAAAGTCTCACCCTTATAATTGCTGTAGGTTGCCTGTAACATGCGATAAAGCAATCAGCTCAGTTATATGGGAGGGCGTTCGGCACAATGATGAACATACTCAACAAAACTGCCACAACTGCTTGCGCGGCTTTACTAGCTTGGGCGTTGATTCCTCCAGCATTCGGTCAGGAAAATGTGGCCCCTAATGGTATTGCTGACAATCGTGAGCGCGCCTATGCATTCACTGGCGCGAATATTTATCAAGCCGATGGATCCATAATGGACAGTGGTACTCTGTTAATTCGTGCAGGGCGTATCGTTGAGGTAAATGAAAATAATTCTGTTCCGGACGGTTTTTTCGAAATCGATTTGTCTGGGCGCTATATTTATCCCGGACTAATTGATATTTACACTGATTACGGAATACCTGAACTTGAGCGCGAAGATAATAATGGGGCAGCTGAAAACCTTTTCCCAAATGACCGGGCATTCAACGTCAATGATGCAATACGTTCAAACTTTCGTGCCAGCACGGTATTTACGCATGATGAAGAGGAACGCGAAAAATATCGGGGGTTAGGCTTCTCCTCAGTCCTCAGTCTGCGCCCTGATGGCATCGCGCGTGGCACATCGGCCCTGATTACTCTGGGAAACAAGAATGCCAATGAGTCAATTGTGGCAGCAGATACTGCCGCCCATTATTCACTGGATAAAGGATCCTCGGCTCAATCTATGCCCTCTTCCCTGATGGGTGCTTTTGCTTTATTGAGACAGACTTATCTTGACGCTCAGTGGTTCGATAGCCAGAATCCGAGGCCATTTACAGACGATTCCTTGGAAGCGTGGATCCGGACTCAAGAGCTTCCCCAGATAATGGAAGCAGGCAACTGGCAGGAAGCATTAACTGCAGACCGCATTGGTGACGAGTTCAATACCCAGTACTTGCTTAAGACAGCTGGTGACAGCTATCGTCACGCAGACTTGATTAAAGACACTGGCGCGACTCTCATTGTGCCAATAGATTTTCCTGAGGCTCCAAGAGTGGATGATACTCTCACGGCTGACGAGGTTTCTTTGGAAGATCTTAAGCATTGGGAGCTAGCTCCCTTTAACGCTCCTATTCTTGCTGAAAATGACATTCCGTTCGCTATTACTTCGAGTGGTGCTGAAGCCGATTTTTGGAATAATCTGCGCACAGCAGTCAAAAATGGGCTGCCCCAAAACCAGGCTATTGATGCCATCACCCGCATACCAGCGAACGCATTGGGGTTAACCGAATTAGTGGGGCAATTGACCCCTTTTGCGTTAGCCAATTTCATCGTTACCACTAAACCGCTGTTT
>JAKUTG010000096.1:0-8159 GCA_022447905.1 Pseudomonadales bacterium
GGAAAAATTAAGGCAGGTATCCAGGGAGGACTAATCGTTACTACAGTATTTTCCCTGGCGTTGCATGGTTGCAGCGGAGAACAACAGGATAGTTTCAGGCAATCTGCGGCGGTAGGTGATCAGCCTGTTTACGAATGGAAGATGATTACTTCCTGGCCCAAGAACTTGCCGGCCCTTGGCACCTTGCCAGAATATTTTGCCGAGATCGTGGAAAAAATGAGTAACGGGCGAATGCTCATTCGTGTATACGGTGCTAATGAGCTGGTAGGCGGCCTGGAAGTCTTCGATGCGGTTTCACAAGGCGTCGCAGAGATTGGCCACACTGGCGCATACTACTGGCAAGGAAAGATACCTGCCGCCCCTTTCTTCACAACAATTCCCTTTGGCATGACCAGCTACGAACAGGATGCCTGGTTACGCTACGGCGGTGGCAACGAGTTATGGCAGGAGCTTTACGCGCCCTTTAACCTGTTCCCTGTGCGCGGTGGTAACTCCGGCGTACAGATGTTCGGTTGGTTCAACAAAGAGATCAATTCGTTAGAGGACCTCCAGGGGTTAAAGATGCGCATACCAAGCCTTGGCGGAGAGGTATTTCGCCGGGCTGGAGGCATTCCAGAAACCATGCAAGTGAGTGAAGTGCTTACTGCATTGCAGACTGGCAGATTAGACGCCGCAGAATTTGTAAGCCCCTACAACGATCTTGCCGCGGGCTATCACGATGTCGCTGACTACTACTATTATCCCGGTTGGCACGAGCCGGGGTCGACTTTAGAAACCATTTTCAATAAAGAAAAGCTTGACGCGTTGCCCTCTGACCTCCGAGAAATTCTTATGGCGGGGACGGAAGTAATGAATCAACTTCTTCTGGATCTGCTCATGGCTGAAAATAATAAAGCGTTGCGGACGCTAGTTGAAGACCACGATGTGCAACTGCGCCGCCTACCTGATGACGTGCTGCTTGAGCTACGCAGAATTTCTGAAGAGGTAGTAGCTGAGCTTGGCCAGACCGATGAAATCACGGCTCGTATCTACGAATCCTGGAAAAGTTTCAAGGACGGTGTAATGGACTATAACCGCATCGCCGAAGAAGCGCTGATTGAAGCGCGCAAGTTGCCCAGCAATTAATCCGGCAACGGTCGCGATTTCCCTTCATCATCAATCGCGACAAATACGAACAAACCTTCCGCCACTTTAAGGTTATCAATTTGGTTTAATTGATGAGAGGTCCGTACATCAACGGCGATATGCAGCGAGGTGCGACCACGCTTCGTGACATAGCAATAACAACTGACTGTCGAGCCCACGCTTACCGGGCGCAAAAAGGCCACATTTTGGATCGCCACCGTTGCCGATCTCCCCTTCGTTACTTTTTTGCTAATTATCCCAGCCGCTAAATCCATCTGTGATACCAGCCACCCGCCGAAGATATCGCCGCTGGGATTAGTATCTTTTGGCATGGCTAGTGTTTGTAAGGCGAGCTCTCCTAACGGTTCCGAAGTTGCTACTTCTTCTTTGCTCATGCTTGATTCCTTTTATGGATTAATAACTGACGGCAGCCAAGTTACCAGACCCGGCTGTAAGGCAAGCAACAACATAAGGCCGAGCTGGATGATAACAAACGGAATAACACCCCTATAAATTTCACCAGTAGTAATAGTATCAGGCGCCACGCTGCGCAAGTAGAACAGAGAAAACCCGAAGGGAGGTGTTAGGAAAGAGGTCTGTAAGTTAACGGCAATAATGACGCCCAGCCAGATCGGATTTAGCCCCATGGCTAGCAAAATAGGCCCGACCAACGGCACCACCATGAACGTGATCTCAATGAAATCGAGAATAAATCCGAGAAGGAAAATCACCAGCATAACTATTACCGTAGCAGCAATAACGCCACCAGGCAGATCAGTCAACAATTGCTCAATGAGCAGGTCACCTCCAAACCCTCTAAATACGGAAGAAAAAATGGTTGCCCCAACCAGAATCAAATAAACCATGGACGTAATGCGAGTCGTTGCAATGGCCACTTCATGTAATACTTTTACGTTAAGCCCCCGTTTAGCCAATGCCAGGAGGATTGCGCCAAGCGCACCGACACCAGCTGCTTCTGTTGGTGTAGCGATCCCTACCAGAATGGAACCGAGTACGGCAATCATCAACAGTACCGGCGGTAGCAGGCCTTTCATCAGGGCAAAGCCGATTTCGCTTTTTGTAAGCTTTGTATGATCCAGTTCAACCTGCGGTACGTCGTGTGGTCTGAACAGGGCAACGGTGAAAACATAGGCCGCGTACGCAAGCACTAAAAGCAGACCGGGTATAATTGCACCGGCAAATAAATCGCCGATAGAAACAAAGTCCGGTGCAAAAACTCCCTGATTCAGTTGGGACTGTTGATAGGCATTGGAGATCACCTCGCCTAATAGCACCAGACAAATAGATGGGGGAATAATTTGTCCAAGTGTGCCTGTAGCACAAAGTGTGCCGCAAGCAAGAGAAGGCCTGTAGCCCGTGTTCAGCATTGTCGGCAGTGACAGGATACCCATTGTAACCACAGTGGCGCCAACAATCCCCGTGCTGGCAGCCAACAACATCCCCACCACTATTACCGAAATACCCAGGCCTCCGGGAAAGCGCCCGAACACCAGAGCCATGTTTTTTAAAAGGTCCTCTGCGATTCGCGACTTCTCCAACATAGAGCCCATAAATACGAATAGGGGCACCGCAAAGAGATTCTGGTTTACCAATACTCCATAGATCCGATTTGGTATCAGGCTGATATATGCCGCATCGAAATTGCCAGAAAGCACCCCCAGCCCAGCAAATAAAATCGATACCCCGGCCAGCGTCAATGCTACCGGGTAGCCCATCATCAAGACCAGACAGACGACTATGAAAAAAATAAGAGGAAGGAGCTCAGGCACTAAGGCTTGTTCTCATTAAATTGCCGAATCGATTTAAGTAATTCAGAAATACCCTGGACAATAAGCAGCACAGCTAACACAAAGATCGTAGTTTTCAACAAATAGACATAAGGCATTCCACTAGGATCCGCAGAGCTTTCCCGAACGCGCCAGGAAACAGATATATAGCCCTGGCTCATCCAGATAATGAAGACAGCGCTTGGCATGAGGAAAAGCAAAGTGCCAATGAGGTCGACGACTGCCTTGTAACGCTCTGTCAGGCGGGAGTAGAAAATATCCACCCGCACATGGCCCTTCTCCTTCAACGTATAGGCTGCTCCGAGGGTGAAGATTAGTGCATTAACGTATGTGACCGATTCCTGCAGGGCAATGGAACCAAACTGGAATGCGTACCGGAGGGTTACAATCACCACCACTAACACCACCATGCCAAGCGTTAGCCAGGCTATGGTTCTCCCAATGATATCGGTGGTTTTGTCAATTAGATCTATCGCGCGCTGCATGCCGGTCCGTCTACTTAATTTTCTGCTTGTTCTCTTAAGGCCACTGGTTAAACGGCTGGGCGCACATTATTGCACAGCAACCTTGATCAACCGAATTATCGGTCGCCGGCCAGAGTCAGGACCCCAACCAGACCCGCAATAATCGGTAAGTCAGCAGCAGCAGGGCAACAGTAAGGGAGATCATGAGCAGGCCTAATCCCTGTGCTAGTCCACGCTTAATCCGGGAAATCAAACGTGCCCTCAAATTCGCACCGCTCTCAACTTTGGCTGGTATGGAATTGAAAAGGTTCGCAAAACTCAAAAGTGTGGCTGCCCAACAGAAACCAACGATGGCCGGGATCAGCAGGTCATACTCAGCCGCACTACCAACTTCGAATAGACTCATAAGGAATAGCCCAGCAAAAACAACACCTAATAAACCAATAAAAAGCCTAAATCGGCTTAAAAAAGTAGCAATTGCTTGTAACCGTTCTATCATAAGTCGTCTGGGCAACTCGATTAGAGGCTGCCCAGAGCATACCTAGTTAATTGAGGACCATCCACAAAGGAATGTTTTGCTCTGATTACCAAACCTAACATGCCCTTCTTGGCAGGAATTGACGACGATGAACAACCGGTGTTCGAAAGCCTCGAAGTGGAATTACTGGATCCGGAAACAAACCACATCCGCTTGTTGAAATCACCCCTGTTCGCACGGAATCTTGCTGCGGGCGACAAGCTCAGGGTAATCGATTCGGGCTCTGCAGAGTACGAACTGGTTAAGCGTAGCGGTAATCTCTCTGTGCGGGTATTTCGTAAGTATCAGGTAGAGACATTGAGCCAATACCTGACCCCGGCAATTGAAAAACTTGGTGGCTGCCTTGATTTACAAACCGATCGCGCCCTGGTTTACAGCATTCATGTTTCCATTGGGTTCGCGGTTATAGAAGAATTATTGAACACCACTGGCGCAGAATATCCCGACACATTTTGGTATTATGGCAACGTATATGATCCTGATGACGGAACCACGCCCATGCTCTGGTGGCAACAGTTTGATAGTCAGGAATGAGAAGCGCTCGCTAATTTTGAATCGGATTTGACTCTATGTTGATTGTTGTATCCCCTGCAAAGTCCCTTGATTTTGAGACTCCAGTGAAAACAGAAAAATTTTCTAAGCCCGCCTTTTTAAGTGAAGCGACCGAGCTGGTCCGTGATTTAAAAAAACTCCCCCCTGAAGAGCTACAGGAATTAATGAGCATTAGCGAGACACTTGCCGCAGAAAATTTCTCTCGCTATTCAAATTGGCACACTCCTTTTAATCTGGATAATGCCAAGCAAGCTATCTTCGCTTTCAAAGGGGATGTTTACCTCGGGCTCAAGGCGGAGCACTTTGGAGCCGCCGATTTGAACTTTGCTCAGCGGCACTTGCGAATACTATCCGGTCTTTATGGTGTCTTGCGTCCCCTGGATCTGATGCAGCCCTACAGGTTGGAAATGGGCACTGCGTTTGCCGCTAGAGGTAAAAAAAACTTGTACGAATTTTGGGGGTGCAAGCTCACTGGAGCGTTGAATCAAGAATTCGAACAAGCGGGACAAAAACACAACGCGCTAATTAACCTGGCTTCCAACGAATACTTCAGTTCACTCGATACCAAGGTGCTGAAGGCCAAAATCGTCACCCCTGTGTTTAAGGACTGGGCCAAAGGGCAGTATCGCGTGCTCAGCTTTTACGCAAAGCGGGCTCGGGGCGAGATGGCAGCCTACATTATCAAAAACCGGATAAATTCCCCGACAAAGCTGAGAGATTTTAATGTCGGCGGATACAAGTTTAGTGAAGAAGAGTCTTCGAGCGACCGCATAGTTTTTAACCGCAAGCAAAAGAGTTAGTAGCCAACCTGTGATCCATGCCTTTCCCTGCCCCTGCCGCTTTCAGCCAAGCTAGTGAAAACAACAAGTTTCCAATCCTGGACGTACTCAAGCGCCATCTAATAAACCGAAGTTCATTGTTGGAGGTCGGTGGAGGGACTGGTCAACACGCAGCTTTTTTCGCCAGGCATTTCCCTGAACTTGTTTGGCAATCATCCGATATTCCTTCTAACTTGAAGATCCTTAACTTGCGCCTCGCCAACGCCAAGCTGAAAAACCTCCCCCTTGCAACTAGCCTCAATGTGAACGAAGAGACATGGAATTATGGGTTTTATGACGCCATTTTCAGCGCTAACTGCCTGCATATAATTTCAGAAGATTCAGTAATAAACTTGCTCAGAGGCGCAGGCAAACACATAAATTATGGTGGTGTATTGCTGGTCTATGGCCCGTTCAAGTATCGCGGTAAATTCACAACCGAGAGCAACGTCGGCTTTGACAGGTGGTTGAAAGCGCGGGACCCCGAGAGCGGAATAAGAGACTTTGAATGGGTTAACGAGCTAGCCGAAGAAGTCGGTTTCTCTCTCGTTGAAGACAACGCCATGCCAGCCAACAATCAATTATTGGCTTGGGCCAAAATCAAAATAGAAGCCAGTTAATATTATAAAACCTGGAATATATGAACGTTCTCCAGCCCCGGGCTGGCCCATTGTGGATACTTATCAACAAACGCCTGATGCACCGGCATCCTAATGCTCTCGTCGTCTATATAGCTCACCCTTTGGTCAAAAAGTTGATCGCCTATCTTCAATCGTACCCGGGGATCTCTAACAACATTTTTGTTCCACCGCCGTAAGTCGGGGAAATCTCCTCCTCCGTAGTATGCTGAAAACAGATAGAAACTATCATTGTATGTCGCGCAGTAGGTGGTCACCGAGTGGGGAATCAACCAGGGAGAACGCGTTTGGACAAAGATTTCTTCATGCTGTTCTGTAAATGACCAGTCAGCAACGGGTTCTGTTGCGAGCTCTCCGGTTAGCCAAAGCCCTGGGCTTCGGTCCTGAGGTTCGTAACCAACGATGAGAAGAGACAGGATCGTAAAAAGAGCAATCGCTATCAGGCTAATTCCGCCTATTTGAAAAATTTTTTTCATCACCACTCCCTATGTTTAAAAACAGTATTTTTAAGTTGCGAATTGGCCCAGCTTTCAGCAAATTATGATACACATCCGCCAGTTCCTTTTCTATGGAAGAGGTTTTCAATCAGAGGGGCCAGATTTTGTTTTATTAGTCAATAACGTCTTTGTACGGCAGAAGATTATTTGCCTCTTTGCTGTACTGCAATATGTGCGGCCTCTCTTCCCTTAAGAACCCCGAAATTGCCTCAGCAAACCCTTGATTGGCGAGCCAGTGGGTTGAATAGGTAAACACCGGTGCAAAGCCTCGCCGGATTTTGTGCTCCCCCTGTGCGCCGGCGTCGAAAGATTTGAGCCCGTGCTCAATTGCGTATTCCTGCCCCTGATAGTAGCAGGCCTCAAAGTGCAGAAACTGATGTTCAAACCTGCAGCCCCAGTAGCGACCAAACAGTGTTTCTTCGTTCTTGAAGAAGAGGGCTGCGGCAATATCCTGGTCGTCCTGCACGGCATTTATCAGGACAAGCTGTTCAGGCATTGTTTCTGCAACAGCATGGAAAAACTCCAGTTCAAGATAACCCTGCATTCCTCGCATCAGGTAAGTGCTTTGGTAAAACAGATAAAAGTCTGCCCATTGTTGCTCGGTGATACAAGCTCCCTCTGTTCTTCGAAACGTTATACCGTGGTCGTGCACGTATTTACGTTCCTTGCGGATGGACTTGCGTTTTCGCGAGTTAAGAAATGCCAGGAATTCGTTAAAGGACTCGTAGCCTTTGTTCTGCCAATGAAACTGGGTAGCAATGCGAGGCTGGACACCTAGTAGCCCGAGAGCGTCGTGTTCTTCTTCTGTTGGAAATAGCACGTGCCAAGAAGACGCACCGATAAGTTTTGCCTTCTCCTTTATCTTTTCAACGATCAGTTTAAGCAACCCCTCTCCCCGGTATTTTTTATGTATAAAAATTCGGTTACCCGCTGAAGGGGTGAATGGTGCAGCCGTGACAAATTTCGGGTAATACTGATAACCGTAACTCTTATAGGCATTCGCCCAGGACCAATCAAAGACATACTCGCCCCAGCTATTAGTTTTCAGCTAAAGCGGCATAATCGCAACTAGTGACTTATTGCGTCCAACGGTATACATCGCTACATGATGGGGCCTCCATCCGGTCTGCTTATTGGTACAACCCGTAGATTCCAATGCATGCAAAAACTCGTAGCGCATGAAAGGGTTCTTTGTGCCAACAATTTCATTCCATGCGATGGCATTTAACTGCTCTATCGAATCAACAAACCTAATTTGAAATTTATCTTTAGCCTGCGGTTTATTCATAGGACCCTAGACGATTAAAACAGAGTGCACGTGCCTGGTAAATTGAGTAGCATTAGCTGAAAGTAGTTAGTCAACAATTTAACAGGTGCTTTGTGGATTCACCTAATCTAATTCGCCGTATCACAGATAACCACCTAGCGCTAAGGAAGTCCGAGGCAAAAGTCGCCGACTTCGTTCTGGCTCATGCGAACGATGTTATCATTATGCGCATTGTAGACCTAGCCGCCCAATCCGAAGTTAGTGAGCCGACGGTTATTCGTTTTTGTCGTGCTCTTGGTTTCGATGGCTTTCAATCCTTCAAGCTGCAGCTTGCCCAACAAATCGGCAGGGGTAGCGTCTATACCCAATTTGCTGTTGACGATAGCGACACGGTAAATGATCTATGTAGCAAAGTTTTCGATACTACAGTGGGCACCTTGCGGACGGTTCGG
>JAKUTG010000097.1:0-8131 GCA_022447905.1 Pseudomonadales bacterium
TACGGCATTATCGACGCAACAAAAACCGATCTTAACGTGACGCTATTCCGTTTAGGATCTAACCAAACTGAAGGGTTGATCGGCGTATTGGATAATACGGCACCTTCCCCCGTCCTCGAATTCGATTATGCTATGGGCGCAATTGTGCATGAGAGGCGGTGTCCAGAGCTGTTCCATCGGAAGGTTTTCCAAGCGACATAAAACGGCTTTGATTAGCGCTCCGTGGCTTACGATCGCTATCTGTTTTTGATGAAAATCGGCGGCAATCCCTTCTATGGTTTCAAAGGCTCGTTGTTGCAACTCATAAAAGGTTTCGGCACCTGGTAGGTTGAAAAGGTGTGGTTCGTGCCAGAAGTGTCGAAATGAATCTGCGTCTTTCAATTCAACATCTTCGTACAAGTGTCCTTCCCAGGGACCCATATTTATCTCTCGGAGCGAATCCATGAATTTAATCTCACCTTTGTGATGAGGGAAAATATGTTGTGCCGTCTGTTTAGTCCTAACACTGCTGCTGCAAAAAATCTGATCAAATTTCAGGTCTCGTAAGCGCTGGCCCAGCTCTCTGGCCTGTTGTATACCGACCTCCGTAAGCTGTGACTCTTTCTGGCCTTGAACTCGTCGCTCTTCGTTCCAGTTGGTTTGCCCGTGTCGTATGAGATGTAAATTCATATATGATGTTTTTCAGCTCACCCTGGTTCGGCTAACGGCATCGAGCCATCCGGCATACTGGGACTCTCGCCATTTATTGTCTTTTGTAGGGGAGAAAGCTTGATCGAGTTTCCATTCAGCACCGATTTTATCAAGGTCTTCGAACAACCCGATTTGCAATCCAGCGACGTAGGCAGCACCTAGTGCAGTAGTTTCTGTTATCAGCGGTCTATGCACTTCACAGTTAAGTAGGTCTGCCAGTTTCTGCAACATATAATTGTTATTCGCCATGCCACCGTCCACTCGTAATGTCTGCAGAGCGGCTCCGTCCGAGATAATAGCGTTTACCAAATCTTTCGTTTGATAGCACACTGACATAAGCGCGGCCGTGACTAATTCTTTTGCCTGTGTGTCTCGTGTCATGCCGAAGAGGGCTGCTCGCGCATGAGGGTCCCAATAGGGGGCTCCCAATCCGGTGAATGCCGGCACCAGGTAAACACTAAGGTCGTCACTGCTGGCTTCCGCGATTGCCTCGGAATCAGCTGCATGCTCGATTAATTTCAATCCATCCCTGATCCATTGCATGGTTGCTCCTGCCATAAAAATACTACCTTCGATGGCATAGCTTACTTCGCCCGAGAGCCGATAAGCGACTGTGCTGAGCAAGCGATTACTAGAGCGCAGTATTTCATTGCCGGTGTTCATAAGCAGGAAGCAACCAGTCCCATAAGTGCTCTTTGCCATACCAGCATTAAAACAACCTTGTCCGAGCGCCGCTGCCTGTTGATCGCCAATGATCCCTGTTATGGGGATGGGGCAACCAAAAAGAGCCGCATCGCTAACACCGAAATTCGCAGCACAATCTTTGACTTCGGGTAGGATGGCAGCAGGAATATTGAAAAGCTTAAGTAATTCCGGATCCCATCTTTGCTGTCTAATGTTAAACAACATGGTTCTTGATGCATTGGTAGCATCTGTGTAATGGCTCTTGCCTCCGGTCAATCGCCAAAGTAAATAGCAGTCGATCGTACCAAATGCTAGTGATCCCTGCTCGGCGAGCTTTCGCGCGTTGGGAACATTATCGAGTAACCAGCGGAGCTTGCTTGCTGAAAAATATGGATCGATTAATAAGCCGGTCTTTTTCTGGATTGTTTCTAAGTTCCCCTGACTGTTAAGTTCTTCACAGTAGTCACTGGTTCTTCGATCTTGCCATACAATTGCACGATAGATGGGTTTACCCGTCTGACGATCCCATACCACAGAGGTTTCGCGTTGATTGGTAATGCCGATACAGGCTATATCCTTGAAGCTTATATTGGTTTGCTTGATCGCGGTACGGCAGCTCTTAAGGGTAGTTTCCCATATTTCAAGAGCATCATGTTCAACCCAGCCATCCGCAGGGAAGTGTTGGGTAAGTTCATGCTGTCCGGAGCTAACTGCAATGCCTGATTTATCGAATACCAGTGCTCGGGTGCTGGTGGTACCCTGATCGATTGCGAGAATATATTTATCCATAGGAAGTCTCGACTGAAGAGTGTGTTGCGAAGTAACTACTTGCTTCCAATCCTGTAACCAACTTGTCTGACTCCGCAAATCAACAGGTAAGCGATTCTGCGGCAATGGTACACTAAGTTTATGCTTGATTGAGGAGTGTCGCGTTATTTCCAGCGCAACTATATACATGCAGTCTGCCTTGATAATAACTTAACTCAAAGATTCGGAAATTACGCGTACCTGGCGATTGTCTTTCACTACACTCCTCGAAGGTATTGGGATAGGCTTGCCTCCTAATCCCAAATCTGCCTGAAACAGGAGACTGATATCATGAAGCCGGCGTCCGTATACCATGTCATTTGTCTGTTATTGGTGCCACTGGTGCTAGTGCAGTCTTCTGAATTGACAGCCCAGGAGCGTCCTTATCCCGATGCTCGCAGTGGTGGAAATTATATGCATAATTTTTATTTTCCTCCATCTCCAAGTGCCACACCTTGGGCACCGGACTGGTCTCCTGACGGTCAATGGATAGCGGTTGCTTTGCAGGGATCCATCTGGAAAGTGGATTCGGCTACCGGCGTAGCCTATGAGTTGACTTATAGTGAGGCCTACCTTTCCTCTCCAGATTGGTCACCAGATGGCCACTGGATAATCTACACAGCGGATTATGAACATCAACGCATTCAACTGGAAATCCTAAACACGGAAACGGGGGAGACGCATAAGCTCACTGACGATCAGGCCATCTATACTGATCCTGTATTCTCTCCTGATGGATCTCGAGTTGCTTATGTATCCACCAACCCGAATGGTTACTTCAACCTCTACGTTCGTGACATTGTCAATGGCCAGTGGGCGGGAGAACCGGTAGCAATCAGTGAGGACAATAATTACGGCCATAATCGTCTATATTTTGGTAGCTGGGATATGCACATTGCACCTGCTTGGTTGCCTGATGGAGAAGAGCTATTGCTGGTATCAAATCGTAACGTGCCGCTTGGTTCGGGGAATGTGCTCCGTGTGTCTGCTATCAAGAATGGGATTCAGCAGGCTACAACCGTGCTGGAAGAACAGACCTTATATCGAACCCGTCCTGATGTTTCTATCGATGGCAAACGGTTCGTCTACAGTTCCACCAGTGGAACAGCGGATCAATATAATAACCTCTACGTGCAGCCGACTGTTGGCGGAGAACCCTACAAATTGACATTTTTCCAACACGACGCCTTTCATCCTCGCTGGTCGCCTGATGGTGAATGGATTGCTTTTATATCCAATGCGTCGGGTCTGTCGCAATTGATGCTTCTCGAAACTTATGGTGGCAAGTTGGTTGAAGTAGATATCACCGAGCAGCATTACAAGCAACCTATGGGCGTATTGAAGGTCAGGGTGGAAAATGGAAGCAATGCCGAGTTAACCCATAATCGTGTGCACCTAACTGCCAGTGATGGAAAGTTTTACACCCCGAATAATGCCTATGCCCGAGCTTCAGGCCGAGGGGATATGATCTTCCATAACTCCGGTAGTTTCGAGGTCTATCTGCCTGAGGGGGAGGCCAGACTGGAAATAGTGAAGGGCTTCGAGTTCTACCCCCAAAGCATAAATACTGAAATTGTCGCTGGCGAAGTTAATGAGATAAATATCACCTTGGAACGTATGACTGATATGGGAGCGAAGGGCTGGTATAGCGCTTCTACCCACGTGCATGCTAACTACGGTGGTAATCTACATAATACTCTGGAAAATCTGATGATGATGTCTCGTTCCGAAGATCAGGACCTGGTACTGGAACAAGTGGCAAACAAAGATAACCGAATTCTTGACTATCATTATTTCGAGTCGGGGGGTGGACCTCATTCGATTTCAGAGCCAGACCAACTTGTAGTTGTCGGCCAAGAGTTCAGGCCTCCGTTTTACGGCCATGTATTCATGTTCGGGTTAAAAGAGCACCTTATTTCTCCCTTCGTTACTGGTTATGAAGGAACAGCTATCGAGAGTCTCTATCCCAGCAACACAGACATGTTCCTCAAGGCCAAGGCCCAGGGGGCGGTAACGGGTTATGTGCACCCCTTCCTCGGAGAAAATGATCCCTTGCTTGAGAATCTTGGCGGTGGCAAGGGCTTTATCGTTGATGCAGCGCTGGAGACCACTGACGCTATCGAATGGTCTGATGCCAATCGCGCTGGCTTTTTCCCCTTATATGCTGCTTGGAACAATGGTCTTCGTGTGACGGCTACCGGCGGCGAAGATTCCATCAGCTCACTGCACCGCAGCAAACTTTTAGGTTCGGTGCGTACCTTTGTTTATACCGGTAATCAAGGTCTGGATATGCATGCTTGGTTCGAAGGATTGAAAAGGGGGCGCGCGTTTGTGAGTTCCGGGCCTTTATTGGAAATGGAAGTGGGAAATGCCATGCCTGGAGACACCGTAGTGCTACCTTCTGAGGGTGGTAAAGTCTCGGTGAATGGGAGGTTGCGCTCGCTGACTGAGCTCCGTGAATTAGTGCTCGTGTGCAATGGGCTGCAGGAGGAGCGATTTCCTATTAGGGGCGATGGTAGGAGCCTAGATATATCGCACGAGCTTCAGGTGGAAAGGTCTGGCTGGTGTCATCTGCGTACTGAAGGTAGCCCCGAAGATCGGTTCCCTATGGACGTAAATTACGTGCAGGCCTTTACCAACCCAGTGTGGTTTCAGGTTGGGAACCAACCAATACGAAACCCGGAATCGACCAACTATGCCCTGCAATGGATCGATAAATTACAGGAACTTGCCGAAGCTTGGCCAGGCTGGCGATCGGAGGCTGAAAAGAATCATGTGTATAGTCAGTTGGAATAAGCACGGCAGGTTTACCGGTCAAAATTGGAATAGGATCTTATTATTGAAGGGCCCAAATTTTGGTAAGCTCGGGTGGTTACCCGCGGTGGCCCTTCTTCGCATTAAGGGAAGATGAATGGCGATCCCGCAGGCCAAGGGATTGGGTATTGATTGATTGGTCAAGACACAATGTCTCCAGGAGTAAATCATGCAAACCATGCTACACATCATTAGTAAAATATTAGTATTAATAGGCGGACTGGTGTTGTTTCCGATCTGTATTATTGCATCGGTACCAGATGCCACTATTTATGGTCCGATTGTCACAGAGCCACATCCATCCCTTAACTCCATTTATAGTGCTTCTGCGATCGAATTAACTGATAAAGGCTACATTGAGGAAGAATATTTCATCGAGGGTACCGCCAATCGTTATTCAGGCCCCGAAATGGAAAACAGCGAAATCATAGATAGCGGTCACCGATACAAAACGCGCCTGATCGTTAGGCGACCCCAAGCTGCGGAAAATTTCAATGGTGTTGTTGTAGTGGAGTGGATAAATGTTACCGGCGGCGCGGACAAGGATATAGACTGGTGGCAATCCGGCCATCATTTTGTGCGCAGCGGCTATGCCTTTGTTGCGGTATCAGCCCAGCAAATGGGTATTGACACGATGAAAGAGTGGAGCCAGGAGCGTTACGGCAGTCTGGACACCACGCATGACGGTATGGTTAGCGGCGATGCGCTTTCCTATGACATTTTCTCCGCCGTAGGTAAAACCATTAACCGTATAGGTGAAACCACAGCCGATGGCGGCGTTGATATTCTGGGCGGATTAAAAGCAGAAATGATACTGGCAACGGGTCACTCGCAGTCTGCCAGCCGCTTGGCCGTCTATCTCAATAATGTTCATCCGCTTGAACCTGTCTATGATGGGGTGATGGTACACGGCGGCGGCGGGCGAATTCGTGATGACCAGGAAGTGAAAATTTTTAAGATAATGGCGGAAACTGATATGCCGAGGCGAGCGGCCGCACCGCAGCCGAACACTGAGACGTTTCATCAATGGGAGATAGCAGGAAGTTCCCATGTCGATATACCATTTGAAATCGAATGGTCGAAAGTAAGGTTGCTGAGAGAAGGTTTGCCAATGGTTGATCCTGCTCCGCGTGATCCGGGATGTGAACTACCAGCCCATAGCAGAATTCCTTTTCGTGACGTCATGAACGCGGCGTTTGAACACCTTGTTCGCTGGGTGAGAGAAGATATTTCTCCACCTGCTGCTGACCCGTTGCAAGTGGCTCGTATGATGCCAAATGTAACCTTTGCCAGGGACGATTCTGGGAACATACTAGGGGGTATTCGCCTGGCAGCGCATGTTGTGGCGACAGCTAAAAATACAGGAATGAATAGCGGGACAAACGGCTTCTGCTTTCTATATGGCTCCCACGAGCCATTCGATCAGGCAACAATAGATCGACTCTATCCGAACCAGGAAGCCTATGTGAACGCGGTAAAAGAAGTTGTCAGCGAGAACATTGGGGATGGGTATATTCTGCCACATGCGGCACAACGCACAATCAGGGAGGCGGAGGCATCTGATATCGGTCGTTGAGCTCTGTGTCTATTTAAATTTAGCAGCTAATGCGCTGCAACGTGCTGACCACTGTTCCTTGAAAGAATCCTTTTCGTTATAAAGGTTCGCATCCAGCTTGATTTTCAGCTTGAGACGAGTCTTATTATTTGATTCCAGGAATTGTGCAGTAACTTTACTCTCGCAGCTCGGGTTTAGGCTGTCGCTCCAGCTAAATACCAGTTTATTAGGGATATCCAGTTCGATGTATTCACCAGTGTGTTCGATTTCAGTGCCTTTACGATTAACCTTAAAAGCAAATTCTCCGCCTTTCCTCACTTTGTTTTCTAGACTGACGACATGCTCCTGCTGAACCTTGGGGCCAAACATCCATTCGCCGATGAAGACTGGTATTAACCAGTAGTCAAATACTTTCTGATTGGTGGCGTTAACAGTTTTGGTGAGATAGATATTGGTTGGTTTACTGATTGGGCCCGGGGGTTGCGATTGTTCCCCGAACATGGAGAGCTGATCATTGACCATTCTGCGAGTCCGTCGCGTAGGGATTTTCCGGTAACAGATTAGCGGCGAGACCAGCCCTGCGAGTCGAGGCTTTTTGGCCATAGTTGCTGGCGAGATAATCAAGGATAGAGTTTTCCGTAACTTGCGATAGTTCATGTAAGCCTTGCGTTTCCTGCATCCAGACAATTCGACTTTTCAATACCGCCCGATTTCCCGAGTTCTGCGTGATAAGCAGAGCCGAATGGCATTCAGTGCAGTTAGCCTGCACCAATTCCCAGCCTTCACTCATAATTAGTCCCGTTACGCGATCGATGTCTTGGGCATGACTCAGCCTGTCAATGCCGATTGGCATCGCTGCGGCCACTATCGCTATAAGCATGAGACGAGTTAAATTTAACAAGAGACGCAGCACCTATACGGCCTGGACCGCTATTCGATGGCAGGCATTATTTAGATAGCCACGTGGATTCCATCCTGGTACTACCATTGGTTGTGAACGACCCTGTTCGTCCATTGCTCTGGCCCAGATTTCGTAGTAACCAGGTTCCGGGAACTGCACCCAGGATTGCCAGTGTTGCCACGCTAGGCGATTGGTTACTGGTCGCAGCGCGGTGGGCAGCCAAGTGGTACCGAAATCGATCGAAATAAACACTGCGCTAACCTGATTGTCGCCAGCCCAAGCGTGCCCTCGCACTGTTAATCGCTGGCGATAATCGTGAGAGATCCCGGACTGGGGAAATGTTGTGAGAGATTTTACTACCATGGATTCAATAATACGCATGTCCTCATTAGCCACCCGACTACCCGGAGCATCTGAGACAGAGGGGACAGAGTAGGAGGGTGCGGCCATTTTTTCACCATCATGAACCCGGTCTCTCACTACGAGTCGATTCAGCCATTTACCGGATACTGACCCTGGCCAGCCCGCACACACCATACGCAGTGGATACTGGATCGGATCATTGGTTGGTGGACCTCCTGGTCAGAAAAGCTTTGCTGGAATTTTCGATGTCGATTTCGGAATTCGGAGACACTACATCTTAATTCTTAGCCTGATCGAGGACCAACGAATTTACAGCG
>JAKUTG010000098.1:0-8080 GCA_022447905.1 Pseudomonadales bacterium
AAGCAATGGCAACTGGCTATTCGTGGAGGACACTACAATGTCGGCATCAACCAATTTTTCCGGTATTTCCGAGAGAAGCGCACAATGTGCATCAAACTTGCCAGCAATTTCTAAAGCATTATCCAGTGTGCGGTTGGCCACCACAATTTGGCAAACCCCTTTGTCCACGAGGTGGCGAGCAACCAGCTCCACGGTGCGGCCCGCTCCTATCAATAAAATGCGCAGACTGGTGAGATCCGAAAAGATGCGTTCGGCTAGGGTTACAGCTGCGTAGGCGACCGATACAGGATTCTCACCGATAGCAGTTTCCGTCCTTACTTCTTTAGCTATTGAAAATGCTCCTTGGAAAACACGCCCTAGATTCTCTCCAACCACATTCAGGTCCTTGGATACGGCCAGGGCAGATTTTATTTGACCCAGAATCTGAGGCTCACCCAGCACCATGGAATCAAGGCCACAGGAGACTTTCATCAAGTGTCTTACAACGTCTTCCCCGCCGAAAAAGTAACTATATTTAAGGATTTCTTCGGGTTCGAGGTTATGAAAACCTGCTAACCAGTTGATAATTACTTTTTGGTTATCAACCAGTAACCGATTCTCAACCATCTTCGAATCCAATTTCTCGAGATCTTGGTAGAGTTGATATTCTAGGTACAGCTCCGTCCGGTTGCACGTGGAGACAATCACAACTTCTTCGACCTCTTCCAACCCAAATACCTGCGACAGGGCCTTTCCGACAATCTCTGGAGGAAAGGCGATCTTCTCGCGTAACGCGATATTAGCAGTCGAATGGTTAATCCCCACCAATAGGAGCGGCATGAATATTCCGTAGGAAAGTCAAATAAAAAGCTCGATATGTTACTAAATATCGGCAGCGGTTCCCATTAGGCTCTGATTCTACGAAGACTTTTGTAGATTCGATATACCGGTAAGACTATAACCCAAGGGAGCAATCTTCCTCTTATTCCATTCCTAATGGTTATTAAACAGCCCTGTGATGCCCATTCAACAAGCTGTTACAATGTGAGCCTTTCATAAAGGTATCGATTCTATTCTGGTATTCGCATGACCAAATACGTTATGAAGCTGATTTTAAGTGGACTGCTAACAGCCTGTGCAGGTCCACAGGTCCTTCCCCCACCTACAACTATAACTGTAGAAACGGTATCCGTAGAAGACGGGCCATTGACACCTGTTGAGCCAAGTGAAATCGAATATGGCAGTTTTACCGAGGAGCAGCTCTATCGCGCGATCATAAGTGAACTGGGTGCGCAACGCGGCCAACTTGAAGATGCAGGAGAAAACTACTTCGACCTAGCTGTAGAGACGCGTGATCTGAATGTAATTCGCCGCGCAGTACAGTTTGCTTCTGTAACAGGTGATACCAATGCGCTAATGCAACTCGGTTTACTGTGGTCGGATATCGAGCCTGAAAATGCACAACCCCATCTTTTGCTCAGTTTTCAATTTCTGGAAAATGCCAATTTCGATCGTGCATTGTCCCACATGACCAGAGTCATTGAACTGGGTGGCGAAATGGATTTTTCGGCACTAGCAGCGCGCACCGATCAACTCAGCCCCGGCTTACGAGCAACACTGATTGAGAACCTCAGACAACTGACTAGTGAGTTTGCTGAGCAAGAGTCCATCAGGTTGGCCTTGGTTCAACTGTTAGCCCAAAATCGCGAGTTCGACAATGCCCTGCTGGAACTCCGCCTGCTGGAGCAATTAAGTGGCGCAAGCCCTTCATTAGTGCAATTGCAAGCGCAGATTCTGCAAAGCATGAATGACGACAACCAGGCTTTGCGAGTTCTCCGTAGAGGCGTCAGGGAATTCGAAAACGATAAACCCTTGCGCCGCGGCTTCGCCCGCCTGCTGATTCAAAATGAAGAATACGAGAAAGCCAAGCAACAATTCCAGTTCATCATGGAGCAGGATCCGCAAGATTGGGAAACTCGCTATTCCATTGCTCTACTGGATTTAGAGATGCAGAACTTCGCAAGTGCAGCGCAGGGTTTTAACCTTCTGGTAGGAGTTGGTCAGAGGACGGATGAAAGCCAGTACTATCTCGGTTACATTTATGAAAAAGAGGAGGATTACGAACGCGCCATCGAACATTACCGACAAGTTGGTATCGGCACGAACAACTTTTTGGCTGCTCAACAACAGGCAACTCGATTCTCGATTCAACTCGAGGAACTCGATGAAGCGCATCAATGGCTGATGAATCTTTCTGGCGGTCAGCCCCGTCTAGAAATCTTTTTCAACACGATCGAATCCAATCTGCTGATTCAGAACGGATACGCCGATGAGGCCAAGGAGTTGCTTGACATAGCCCTGAACAAGTATCCAAATGAATCCGAACTCTTATTCGCACGCGTTTTGTATTACGATTCCCAGAAACACATGGCTGGGTCCGAAGCTGATCTGCGCCAAATTATTCGCATGAAACCTGAAGACTCTCGGGCACTGAATCACCTCGGATACATGTTGGCCGACCAGACAACGCGCTACGAAGAGGCGCTCGAGTTGATCGAGCGAGCCATTGCTATTTCTCCGGATGATCCCGCTATCATTGACAGCCTAGCCTGGGCGCAGTACAAGCTAGGTCAATACGAGGAAGCTCTGGAGAACCTGCGTCGCGCCTTCGCCGTTTTTCCTGATCATGAAGTGGCCTCGCACCTTGGTGAAGTATTGTGGCTGCTGGGTAAAGAAGAAGAAGCAACTCAGGTTTGGGAAGAAGCGCTCGAAGAGACACCGAGCAGCGAGCTAATCAAGGAAGTGATGGGGCGATTTCAGCTCTCTCGATGAATCCATTGACCTTACTTTTTAGGGGTTATTCAGCGGAGCCTCCGCCGAAGGATTTTTCCCTGCTCCCTTTTATAAGATCCTCATTCAATAAAGGTTGTGCTACGTTCACATGCCTGCTTATAGTTGCCCTCATTAGCGGTTGCACCAACCTTGCACCTCCGGCCGTGGAAAGCAAAAACTGGATAACCCAACGCGATCAGTTACTAGGCCTCAATTCATGGCAAATGCGTGGTAGAGTCAACGTTCGATATAACAGCGAATCCCACACACCCCGCATCCAGTGGCAACACGAAGATCGGGATTACAAAATACGCTTGTGGGGAACTTTCAACGCAGGAAATACTACGCTAGTAGGTCAGCCAGGCTTTGTCACAATGGAACAGGACGGACGAGTACTGAATGCTCAGAGCCCGGAGGATCTTATCTTGCAACAGCTGGGTTATGAATTACCCGTGTCCTACCTGGAATTCTGGATCAAGGGACTCCCAGCCCCGAATTCCTCTGCTGACCTAGATTTTAACCAATTAAATCAACTAATCACGATTAACCAAGACGGCTGGACCGTCAATTATACCGATCCCCGCCAGTACGGGTCGATCAGCCTGCCTCGCCGAATTGAAATCACTCGCCCCATTAATGATATTCGTTTGCGCTTTATAGGTCTGAGCTGGACTCTCGATAATTCCATTAATTGATGTCTGCAACCAAAATTACCTTTAAGGCTATTGCCAAACTGAATCTGTTTCTCCATATCACTGGTCGTCGGACCGATGGTTACCACGAGATACAGACACTTTTCCAATTGCTGGACCACGGAGATACGTTGGAGTTCGAAACGGCCGAGCCAGGCACTCTCTCATTACATCTGTCAGACGGGCCATTTTCCGGCAAGGTGCCAATGGATTCCAACCTCGTGCTGAAAGCAGCTCGTGCACTCCGGAAATTTACCGGCAGAACAGATCTCGGCACCCGTATAGGTCTTACTAAGCACATCCCTCTAGGTGCCGGTCTGGGCGGCGGTAGCAGCGATGCAGCCGCTACCCTGCTGGCACTTAATAGTCTTTGGCAACTCGAACTGTCATTAGATCAGCTCCTTGAAATAGGCACAAACCTGGGAGCAGACATTCCAGTTTTTCTCACGGGTAGAACCGCGTGGGGAGAAGGTATTGGTGACCAATTACACCCGGTGGAACTAGAGACTGCGTGGTACCTAGTTGTAACACCTGCTTGCGAAGTTTCCTCGGCCGAGATTTTTTCCCATGAACAATTGACACGGAACTCGCCAGCCATCAAAATTGCCGACTTTCTGGCAGGCAGGGCCAGGAATGACTGCGAACCCATAACCCGAAAGCTATATCCAGCGGTGGATCAGGCGCTCAATATATTGAACCGCTTCGGTGAAGCCAAGATGACTGGCACGGGTTCCAGTATCTTTTTGACTTTTCCAGACGAGACCTCTGCCCAGGACGTAGACGAAAAATTACCTGATGAGTTGCAAAGATTTGTAGCACAAGGCATTAATGCCCAGTCAAAAGGTTTTTTTAATGAGTAAATGGCGTTATAAATATGCGTTAGAAAAAGAAGAACCACAACTATGTTTTAGAATTAATTGGGGTGTAGCCAAGTGGTAAGGCACAAGGTTTTGATCCTTGCATGCGTTGGTTCGAATCCAGCCACCCCAGCCAATTAAGGGCCTATAGCAAAAATATTAGTCCCGCCATATAGGAAACAACCGTGGCAAACAACTTAATGGTATTCACCGGGAATTCGAACCCGGCTCTTGCGGACGACATTGCAAGGAACATTGGCGTTCCCTTGGGGTATGCCAGTATAAGTAAATTTAGTGACGGCGAAGTTTCGGTTGAACTAAATGAAAATGTTCGCGGTAAGGACGTTTTTATTATTCAGCCAACCTGCGCGCCGACCAATGACAGCATAATGGAATTACTGTTAATGGCAGATGCTCTGCACCGAGCCTCGGCTAATCGAATCACAGCTGTGATTCCCTACTTTGGGTATGCCAGACAGGACCGCCGCGTGCGCTCGGCACGAGTTGCCATTAGCGCAAAGGTGGTGGCAGACATGATTAGCGGGGTGGGAGTTAATCGCGTTTTAACAGTTGACCTCCACGCTGAACAGATCCAGGGATTTTTCAGCATACCTGTGGACAACGTGTATGGTTCGCCAGTACTTACTGACGATATTGAGCGTCAGAGATATAAGAATTTAATAGTAGTATCACCAGATGTTGGAGGCGTGGTGCGAGCTAGGGCGGTGGCCAAGCAACTTAACAAGGACTTGGCTATCATTGATAAGCGGCGGCCTACCGCTAATGAAGCACAAATCATGCACATCATCGGAGATGTCGAAGGACGTAGCTGTCTAATCGTCGATGATATGGTCGATACTGCTGGCACTCTCTGTAAAGCCGCTGATGCGTTAAAAGAAAATGGAGCTAAAAAAGTGGTGGCTTACTGCACCCATCCGGTGCTATCCGGCACGGCAATAGAGAATATAGAGGGATCGAATCTAGATGCCCTAGTAGTAACCGACACGATTCCATTGGGCGAAGAGGCAAAACACTGTTCGCGCATCAGGCAGCTGTCGATGGCGAAATTATTGGGTGAATCGATTCGCCGCGTGAGTAACGAAGAATCCATTAGCGCAATGTTTGACAATACGTAAGCTATTCCAAATATTGTGTGGATAACGCTGAGGCTGAAGTTCCAAAGGAACGAGTGCCTTTTTATGAAGCCTTCGAAGTGTTGGTCGCAAACATTTCGAAACTAATTCCACAATCCAGCGACCCTTAATTTGTCGAGACATATGTGAATTGTGAGGCATGGCTAAGCGAGAACCGAGATATAGAGAGTAGGTTAGCAAAGTTTAAGCAATAGCCATGACGAAACAATATGTATTCATAGCGAGTAACGGGAAGCTTGGTAAAGGAGATAATTATGTCAGAAGGGTTTGAATTAGAATGTTTTATTCGGACCGACCTGGGGAAAGGTGCGAGCCGCCGCCTGCGTCGTATTAACAGTAACATTCCCGCCATTCTCTACGGCGGAGATAAGGCTCCCGTCTCGTTATCCATCGCCCACAAAGACATTGCTAAGGCGACGGAGAGTGAGGTGTTCTTTTCGCAGGTCATTACGTTGAATATCAACAACAAGAAAGAGCCGGCAGTGATCAAAGCTTTGCAGCGCCACCCTGCAAAGCCTCTTATCCTACATGCAGATTTCCAACGAGTGAGCATGGATAAGGAAATTCTTGTAAAAGTACCAATCCACTTCCTCAACGAAGATGAGTGTGTTGGTGTGAGGCTGGGTGGGGGCAACATAATCAAGTCGCTGAACGAGATAGAAGTATCCTGCCTTCCTAAAGATCTACCAGAATATATAGAAGTCGATATGCTGGATATAGAGCTGGGCGGTTCAATACACCTATCTGACATCACCCTGCCTGAAGAAGTAATCAGCGTGGCACTTTCACATGGAGAAGAGAGTGATCTAACCGTAGCTTCAGTGCAAGCACCACGTGGCGTCGCAGAAGAGGAAGATGAAGAAGCAATCGCTGAAGGTGAAGGTGAAGAAGCTGAAACTGAAGAAGAAGCCAGCAAAAGTGAAGAAGCTGACAGCGATGATTCCGGTGGAGACGGCGAAAAGTAATTCTCTGCTAGGTAACAACCAATGCCAGGCATTCTTAAATTGATTGTGGGCCTGGGAAATCCGGGTCCACAGCACGATTCCAATCGCCATAATGCCGGCGTAATTTTCCTGCACCAATTGTGTAAAAGTTACGGTGGTAATCTGCGTGGGGAATCTAAATTTTTCGGCGAATTCGGCGCCATCAATATTGCTGGAAACGATGTGAAATTGTTGTTCCCCTCTACCTTCATGAACCACAGTGGTAAAGCCGTCGCAGCGGTTTGCAAGTTCTTCAAGATTGAGCCGAAAAATGCACTCGTTGCTTATGATGAGATCGATTTCGACGTGGGTATCGCCCGCTTCAAGGAGGGCGGTGGGCATGGTGGTCATAACGGCATTCGCGACATCATCAATGCGTTTGGTGGTAACCGAGATTTTTATCGATTGCGCATCGGAGTGGGTCATCCGGGGGATAAGTCAATGGTTTCCAATCACGTATTGAGTAATCCTTCCCGGTCTGAAGCGGACCTGATTAAGAGGGCCATAGAAGACGCTGTTCATGTTATGCCCAAAGCAGTTACCGGCGAATGGGAAGAAGCTATGCGTCTGTTACATACCTATTAGGGAAAAAAGAATGTCTGTTAAATGTGGAATCGTCGGCTTGCCTAACGTGGGTAAATCGACATTATTCAATGCGCTAACCAAGGCTGGTATAGCAGCAGAGAATTTTCCGTTCTGCACGATCGAGCCAAATTCCGGAATAGTCTCTATTCCTGATGAACGGCTGAACCAGCTCGAGACTATCGTGAAGCCGCAAAAAATGATTCCCACTACTGTGGAATTTACCGATATCGCGGGCCTGGTTGCCGGAGCATCAAAAGGTGAAGGGTTAGGTAATCAATTTCTCGCCAACATTCGTGAATGTGACGCTATTACTCATGTGGTGCGCTGTTTTGAGGATAGCAATGTGCCTCATGTATCGGAACATATAAATCCTGCTGCTGATATTGAGACGATTAATACCGAATTGGCCCTAGCTGACCTTGAAACGATCGAGAAAACTCTCGACAAGGTAATTCGAATTGCAAAAAGTGGCGACAAGGACGCGCAACGACAAGTACAACTGCTAGAGAAAGTGAAACATCACCTAGATGAGGCTAAACCAGTTCGTACTCTAGCACTGCACAAGGAAGAAAAAGCGGATCTGTATTTCCTGCACCTTTTGACGGTAAAACCAGTGATGTATATTGCTAATATAGATGAAGAAGGGTTTAGGAATAATCCCCATCTCCATACAGTACATTCGATCGCTGAGGAGGAAGCGGCGGAGGTAGTTGTCATCTGCAACAAGCTGGAATCGGAGATCGCTGAATTAGAAGACAATGAGAAAATGGAATTCCTGCAAGATCTTGACATGACTGAACCAGGACTCGATCGCGTTATTCGCGCCGCATACAAGTTGTTAGGCCTTCAGACTTACTTCACCGCGGGTGAAAAAGAAGGCCGCGCCTGGACTGGGAAGCAAGGCACCACCGCCCCAGCGTCTGCCGGTGTAATCCATACTGACTTTGAAAAAGGCTTTATCCGCGCTGAGGTCATTTCCTACGATGATTTCATCGAAC
>JAKUTG010000099.1:0-7981 GCA_022447905.1 Pseudomonadales bacterium
GTCAGTGCCGGGATTCTATGAAACGGTGGCTCGACCTAGCACCATAAAGGTAACTGCGCAAAACCTGAAAGGTGAAACTTTCGAGCGAGAGGCAACTGGCATCCTTTCAACCTGCATTCAGCACGAAATTGACCACCTGGATGGTAAACTGTTCGTCGACTATCTCAGCGCCCTGAAACGGCAACGAATTCGCAGTAAGCTCGAAAAAGAGCATAAAAAGACAGCATAACCACCTATGGGAAATTTACGAATCTGTTTCGCAGGTACTCCTGAATTTGCGGCCGCGCATTTATTGGCATTGCTGGATTCTCCTCATCAAGTGATCGCGACCTACACCCAGCCTGACCGACCTTCTGGGCGCGGTAAAAAACTTCTGCCAAGCCCCATCAAACGAGTTGCCGAACAAAACGCAATCCCTTTTTTCCAACCGGCAACTCTGAGAACCCAGGATCAATATAACCTTCTGGAGGGGCTGTGCCCTGACGTGTTGGTAGTTGTTGCCTACGGCCTAATTCTGCCAAGGGCCATTCTTTCTATTCCAAAATTTGGGTGTATTAATGTACACGCTTCTTTGTTACCTCGCTGGCGAGGCGCAGCGCCAATAGAGCGGGCGATACTAGCTGGCGACAAAGAATCAGGTATCACAATTTTGCAGATGGATGAAGGGCTTGATACCGGGGCTATACTTTACCAACAGTCTATATCTATAGCCGATTCGGACACGAGGCAAAGCCTTGAAGATAATCTCGCTCATGCTGGCAAGGGCGCTTTACTTCATACATTAGGTAATCTGGAGCCGCTTATGGCCGGAGCAATTCAGCAGGACAATCAAGTCAGTACATATGCTGAAAAGCTGCAAAAAACAGAAGCGCTGATTAATTGGAAGTCTCCGGCAAGCACAATTAGTCGCACTATTCGCGCAGGTATTGGGCGATTTCCGGCGTACACTTTCCTGGATGGGGACAGGCTCCGAATTATCGAAGCAACACCAAAAGCGAATAGGTCTGAACACCCCCCCGGCACTATTGCCGAACTGGGTAGAAATGGTTTCGTTGTGGCTTGCTCCGATTCTTCCCTTCATGTGAACTTAGTCCAATTACCCGGCAAGAATGTCGCCAATGTGGCCCAAGTATTAAACGCTCGTCCATCACTATTTGCTCCCGGTAAGTCTTTTACGAATTCTGAAGCACAGTCTTGATGTATAGCAAAGACTACCGAGCTATCAGTGTAAAAATACTTACGGCCCTACAGAAGGGTAGCGGCTCCTTAACCAGCCATCTTGCGCAATATACTGACCTGCACGACTATGGCCTGCTGCAGGAAACCACTTATGGGGCCTGTCGCTGGTTTCATGCTCTGGAGTTTTTGTTAAATCAACTAGTAAGCAAACCACTGAGAGACAAAGACCTTGATCTGAAATCTCTGCTCATTATTGGCTTTTACCAGCTACGCGAACTCTCTATCCCAGACTACGCTGTAATTAATGAAACGGTTTCCACGGCAAGCATGTATGGAAAACCATGGGGAAAATCACTTATTAATGGCGTGCTTAGAAACTACTTGCGCTCCCAACATGAGCTGGAAGAGCGCCTAAATCAATCTGCCGCGGACACCCGTTATTCACACCCGTCTTGGTTAGTTGATGAACTGTTTAACCAGTGGCCGGAACAGGCGGAACAAATCCTTGCCCACAATAATGTGCGCCCCCCGATGACACTACGGGCTAACCAGCGCCAGAACAGTAGAGAGGAGCTACTAAAACAGTTACACGTCGCCAGCGTATGCGCGCAAGCGGGTAAATTCAGCGATACTGCTATTTACCTCGATCAACCCTGCCCACTGGCGAACCTTCCAGGATTTGATAACGGGCAATTAAGTGTCCAGGATGAAGCCTCTCAACTGGTTCCCGCGCTCTTGCAACTGTCGCCTGGACAATCTGTTCTGGACGCCTGTGCTGCACCAGGAGGCAAAACCTGCCACATTCTCGAAAGTGAATGCTCACTGACTTCTTTGCTTGCCTTGGATAGGGCCTCCGACCGTGTAAACAAGATAAAGGACAATCTCACACGGCTCCATCTCGAGGCCACTACGCTTTGCGCAGATGTCAATAGTCCTAGTACCTGGTGGGACGGAAAAAAGTTCGATCGTATCCTGCTTGACGCGCCCTGTTCGGCGACTGGAGTGGTTCGCAGACATCCGGATATTAAACTGTTGGGAACACCGGAGAATGTGCTTTCGTTACAAAAGAATCAGCAAGAATTACTCAGCTCCCTATGGCCCTGCTTAAAAAAAGGCGGTTTATTACTGTACACCACCTGCTCATTGCTTAGACAGGAGAACGAATTCATTATCGATGAGTTCCTACAATGCACGGATAACGCTAAATATGAAGGCGTTGCGGCCGATTGGGGAGTAGAATGCCGCTATGGAAGACAGCTGCTCACTGGCGCAAATGACGGCCCTGATGGATTCTTCTACTGTTTGCTTCGAAAAATCTAGCCAAGCGCAATTGCCGGCTTTCAGAGAACCACGCGCATGAAGAAAATAATCATTCTCGGTGCAAACCAAGTTGCCGGTGCTCTTGCTGAAACTCTGGCTTACGAAAAGAACGACATCACTGTTGTGGATACCGACGCCGAGAAGCTGCAAGAATTAAAGGACCGCATCGATATAGGCACCATTACGGGCCAGGCTTCCCACCCTGACGTTTTGGAGAAAGCAGGCGGACAAGATGCTGACATGATCATCGCTGTTACCGATAGTGATGAAATTAATATGGTCGCTTGCAGGGTCGCCTATTCCCTGTTCCAGACAAGAGAGAAAATCTGTTGTATTCGTTCCACCAGTTATCTGGATAGAAAGGATAAGCTGCAGGGCAAGCACGGAATCGCAGTAGACGATATTGTCAGCCCTGAAGCCATCGTCTCCGATTACATTTCTCGCCTTATCGATCTGCCCGGCTCCCTGCAGGTGCTTGATTTCGCTAGGGGGAAAGTGCAACTGGTTGCCGTTAAAGCCTTTTATGGCGGGCCACTAGTTGGCCAAGAAATTCGTATGCTTCGACAACACATGCCTAGAATTGAAACCCGGGTTGCGGCCATTTTCAGAAAGGATCGCCCGATTATTCCGGAAGGATCGACGGTAATCGAAGCGGAAGACGAAGTTTTTTTTGTGGCCGCCCAGGAAAACATCCGGGCTTGCATGGGAGAATTGAGGCGCCTAGACAAGCCTTACAAACGATTAATCATTGCGGGTGGCAGCAATATCGGTTTGCGCTTGGCTCGAACCATTGAACAGCGCTATCAAGTCAAGATTATTGAAAGTAACGCCAGGCGTTGTGCCTATCTCTCAGAGCACCTCGCTAAGGCCATCGTATTGCACGGGGAAGCCTCTCACCAAGAGCTACTGCTGGACGAAAACATCGAGGACACTGATGTGTTCTTGGCTCTTAGCGACGACGACGAAGACAACATCATGTCATCTTTGCTGGCGAAACGACTGGGCGCAAAAAAAGTAATGACAGTGATCAACAACGCCGCCTATGTCGATTTGATGCAAGGTGGTGATATTGATATCGCCATATCTCCGCAACAGGCTACCATTGGCAGCGTGCTGACCCATGTTCGGCGAGGAGATGTTGTTAAGGTGCATTCCCTGCGACGGGGGGCGGCAGAAGCAATGGAAGCCATTGTCCACGGCGACCGGGCCTCTTCCAGACTAGTAGGTGGCACTATCGGGGAAATAAGTTTACCGGAAGGCACAACAATCGGGGCCATCGTGAGAAACGATGAGGTGCTGATCGCTCACGACAGTACTGTGATTGAGTCAGACGACCATGTCATCCTGTTTCTCGTAGACAGAAAGAGAATAAAAGAAGTAGAGCGTCTATTCCAGGTCGGATTCAGTTTTTTCTAGCAACCAATGCATGCGCCAATAATATTTAAAGTCCTAGGCATCCTGCTGATGCTGTTCAGCTTGTTGGGCAATCTTCCACCGATATTTGTCTCTATGCTGTATGGCGATGGGATGGCGATGACTTTCTTCTACTCGTTGATGATTATCGGCAGCACTGGTCTACTTTTGCTCATGTTCACTGCCCGCACGCACAAGGAATTAGGAACAAAGGATGGGTTTCTTGTTGTGACCCTTTTCTGGGCGGTATTGGGGACTGCCGGATGCTTGCCGTTTCTTCTGTCTCCCGCAATTGAGCTGTCGGTCACAGATGCGGTTTTCGAATCTCTCAGCGGACTAACAACCACAGGCGCCACTGTGATTTCAGGGTTGGACTCTCTTCCAAAATCCATACTTTTTTATCGCCAGCTGCTACAGTGGTTGGGTGGTCTGGGCATCATCGTCCTGGCCATGGCCCTGCTACCAATGTTGGGTATCGGCGGCATGCAACTATACCGAGCAGAAAGCCCAGGGCCGGTTAAGGACAGCAAGCTCATGCCCCGGTTGGCGGAAACGGCAAAGGCTCTCTGGTACATTTATCTCTCGCTTACCGCGGTCTGTGCTCTTGCCTACTGGGCCGAAGGCATGGAATTGTTTGACGCGGTCAGCCATAGCCTAACCACGGTGGCCATCGGTGGGTTCTCAACCCATGACGCCAGTCTCGGCTATTTTAATAACCCGGCCGTTGATGCGGTGGCAATCGTGTTCATGTTTATAGCCGGAATAAACTTCGCGCTGCATTTCACGGCATGGCAACGCCGCAATGGGCGCCACTACCTTTTGGATCCTGAGCTTCTATTTTATTCCTTTATACTGATTTCTGTATCGATAGTCACAGTAATTGTCCTCCACTTTTCGGAAGTCTATGCCAGTGTCTCAGAATCTATTACCAAGGGCGTTTTTCAGGTAATTTCCATCGCTACCACCACTGGGTTCACTACGGCCGACTTTAGCTCCTGGCCGCTCTTTCTTCCCTATATGCTTTTGTATGCTGCTATTATCGGTGCCTGCGCAGGATCAACCGGTGGCGGCATGAAAATGATTCGCATTTTGTTGATCTTTAAGCAAGGATTCCGTGAGGTCCAACGACTCATCCATCCAAAGGCAATCATTCCCATTAAGCTTGGTGGTAATGTTGTAAGTGATAGGGTGATTGAATCGGTTTGGGGGTTTTTCGCCGTTTACGTCATGGCCTTCATGGTCATGTTGCTCGCCCTGCTGGCAACGGGCCTAGATATCATTACCGCTTTCAGCGCGGTGGGTGCCTGCATTAATAATCTTGGTCCTGGCCTGGCCGACGTGGCTGAGACTTACGGTCATCTTCCTGTCACAGCAAAATGGATCTTGTGCTTTGCCATGTTGCTCGGCCGACTCGAAGTATTTACATTGCTTGTATTATTCACACCAATGTTCTGGCGCCGCTAGTTTGCGGTAATGATTATTAGTAATAACTGATGTAAGAAGTTTCTATGTTGCTTCACGTGACACACACATGGCTATGCAACATGTATGGCCCATGATGGAAAAGCTAAAACAAATTTTCCACAAACAATTTCTAATACTGAAGAATCAGGTGTAAAAGCTCATGGGTTTTATGCTGCCCCCTTGGTCACCAAATTTTTTTGGCGGTTGAATCTGATACAAGGGAACAGTTGGTTAAATTTTTAGACCCTGTTATAGATCTCTGTGATTATGAAGTTAGTCCTTTTTTAAATTTTTCAACAGCAATTGCAAGTCTAAGCAACAATTAAGATATAAAGAAAATAATTAGTTCTTATAGAGCTTTGCGCCGTCAGGCTGTCGGCGAAACCGCTTGTATTCCCACTGGTATTGGGAAATTGCAAGCTTCACACACTCTTCCACAGACTTATTGAGTCCAGCAACCGATTCTTCCAGATTGTCGCTATAGATGGCCGGGTTGGCCTCCTGTAACACGGCCTTGAATCCTTTCCCTCTCGGTAGTCGCTCCGCAAACCCGGAAAACACTTTTGCATTTGTCCGCCGCACGAGTTTGCTTACCAAGGTCATTGTGAGTGCTTGCTGGCCAAAAAATGGAGCATAGATGCCGCTTTCATCGGGTGGCACCTGGTCAGGCAAGATGGCGACAACTTCGCCAGATTGAAGTGCTTTTAACAGTTGTGCGACGCCTTTACGATTGGTGGGTACCATCGAGATTCCGCTTCTTGAACGGGCCTTCCTGCTGAGCTCATCCAAGGGTTGAATTTTTGGCGGTTGGTACAAATAAGTAGTGCGATGAATTTCGCCGATGAAAAACCCGAGCACCTCCCAGTTGCTTAGATGAGGAGCCAGAAGGATCACGCCTTGCCCGGCTTTTGTGGCGGCAGAGAACTTTTTTAAGCCAGTCGGCTCTTCATCGACAATAAGCGCAATAGTTTTATCTACAGGCAGTAACCAGGCTTTTCCCATTTCGAGCGCTGTGCATGCGGTGCTTTTGAGGCTTTCTTTTGCAAGGGCTGCTATCTCATTATTGCCTTTCTCAGGAAAACACGCCTTAAGATTTTTTAACGTGGTGGCTCGTGACCGCGTCGGAAATATGTATAGAGCCGCACCCCAAAGCCCTGCAATCATGTGTAACACCCGGAGGGGCAGTACTGCACAGACAGTCAGAAAACCTTTAACCAAGATATATATAAGAGGTTGGATAGCCTTAGCTCAATTCGCAACTTGTTAAGTCACCTATTTTAGAGCGAATGCGACGAATTACAATGTCGAAGGCTTTTCCGATGCTCGGCCTGGAAGGGGAAAACGAGCACTTGTGGAATAGTTGCAGATAATCCAGCATAATCGTAACCCTCTGATTTCCCGAACCCAATCAACCGCGTGGAAAAAAATAAGGACTTGAAAACATTTCAGGGCCTAGTGATGGCTCTGCAGCAGTTCTGGGCGCAACAAGGGTGCGTTCTTATGCAGCCCTTGGACCTGGAAGTCGGTGCAGGAACTTTCCACCCTGCAACATTTCTGCGTGCCATCGGCCCAGAATCCTGGAATACAGCCTACGTACAGCCTTGCCGACGGCCCACCGATGGTCGTTATGGTGATAACCCGAACCGGCTACAGCACTATTACCAGTTTCAGGTGCTCCTAAAACCTTCACCTCCGGATATACAGGCTGTCTATCTGGAATCCCTCGAAGACCTTGGCATCGACATGAGCATACATGACGTTCGGTTTGTCGAAGACAATTGGGAGTCCCCGACGCTGGGAGCCTGGGGTCTAGGTTGGGAAGTCTGGCTGAATGGTATGGAGGTGACCCAATTTACCTATTTCCAGCAGGTAGGCGGCTTAGAATGTTATCCGGTGAGCGGTGAGATCACTTACGGCATCGAACGCATTGCCATGTACTTACAGGATGTAGATAGCATCTATGATATCGTCTGGACAAACGGCCCTGGGGGGCCGGTGAGCTATGGTGACGTGTTCAGACAAAACGAAGTGGAAATGTCCGCTTACAATTTTGAATATGCCGATACCGAATTGCTTTTCAAATCTTTCGATAACTGCGAGCAACAGTGCAAATTCCTCATTGAGAAAGGGCTTGCGCTGCCAGCGTACGAACAAGTTTTGAAGGGATCTCACTATTTCAACCTTTTGGATGCCAGGAAAGCGATTTCGGTCACCGAGCGGCAGCGATTTATTCTTAAGGTTCGCGCTCTCGCAAGCCTGGTAGCCGAGGCCTATTTCGAGAGCCGCAAAGATCTTGGTTTCCCCTTAGCAACGGACGCGTTGCGAAAAGAGTACCTGGAACGATAAGCATTATGTCTCCCAGCGACTTTCTAGTTGAAATTGGCACAGAAGAGCTACCCCCTAAAGCATTAGCCGGTCTATCTGAGAGCCTAGAGCATGGCATAGTGAAGGGGTTGAATCGTGAGCAGTTGAATTTCTCAGCTTCCCAACGTTACGCTACACCTCGTCGGCTTGCTGTGCTCATTCGTGAATTACAGGCGCAGCAACCGGACAGGGACATCGACCGATTGGGCCCGACTATCAGCGCAGCGTTTGACCAACAGGG